>NZ_JBRRET010000001.1:0-229226 GCF_056760435.1 Stenotrophomonas sp. STEN008
GGGCGGCTTCGGTCTGCGCGGTGGCGTGGCCTGGAGCAAGCACGAGGCAGAGAGCACCCGCGAGCTGGCGTTCGCAGGATTCAGCGACACGCTCACCGGCCGTTATGACGCGCGTACCCGCCAGGCTTTCCTCGAAGCCGGCTACCGTTTCGGCTCTGATGAAGGCGGCCTGGAGCCCTACCTGCAGGTTGCCCGCGTCGAAGTGGACCTGAAGCGCATCAACGAGCGGGGCGGCGCCGCCGCACTGCAGGGCGAAGTGGAAGACACCCGTACTACCGTGGCGACCGCTGGGCTGCGCTTCGACAAGGGTCTGAAGGCGTCCTTCCAGCAGGACAGCTGGCTGCACCTGCGTGGCGCGGTGGGTTATCGCCGGGCCTCCGGCGACCGCAGCCAGGTGGCCAACCTCGCCTTCGCCAACGGTGGCGGCGCATTCGCCGTCAGCGGAGCGCCGATCGCCGACAGCGCTGTCGTGGCCGAGCTGGGGCTGTCCGCGTGGCTGCCCCCGCGGCAGTCGCTGGAGCTGGGCTACAGCGGCCAGTTCGGCAGCGAGAGCCGTGACCATGGCGCCACGGCGCGCTGGTCCGTGCGCTTCTGATCCACGTTCAACTTACCTGCTGAAGAGCATTGGGGCGGCCTGGGGCCGCCCCTTTTTTCTCCGGAGAATGCAGCCCGCTCGATCAGGCTGCCTTCATCGCGTGCTTCCGCGCACGCATCACGTTGTGGCATTCCTGCACTTCCGGCAGCAGCTGGGTCACTTCCTGGCGTACCGCCGGCGGCAGGCCCTCATCCTTCAGCGCGTCCTTGAAAGCTGCCAGCAGGCGGTCTTCCGATTCTTCCAGCTCGGCCACGTAGCCATAGTTGGTGTCGCCGAACGCTGCGCGCACCTTGCCGTAGAACTGCTGCATCGAGCCGACCAGGGTGCCGTGTTCGGCGGGCTTGCCACCGGTGGCCGCAACCGCGCCACTGAGTGCCGACACGATGCGGCCCTTGACGCCGGCAATGCGGGTGAACAGTGCCGCCAGCTCGGCGTCCTTCACCTTCGTGGCCGCCTCTTCGTAGAACGACTTGCCGTCGCGTGCGATCTCGATCAGGTCGTTGAGACGATGTTCGATGGTGGACTGGGTGCTCATGTTCTGCTCCTGAAGTTCAGATTCGTTGGGAACGGACAACGGTGTGCGTTGCCTGCATCACTACCTTGGACAAAGGAATGTGGCCCCGGGGTGAGCGTCGTTTGATGCATGCATCACGTCGCTCAACGCGGCCTGACCGCCGCTACCAGGGCACGAAAAGGATGATCCCGGTAATCAACAGCACGGCGGCCAGCACTCCCAGCAGCACCTTCCCTTGTCGCCAGCTCGGCGTCGGTTTTCCTGGCGTGTTCATCGTGTTTTCTCCTGTCGATGCGGACGCTGGCAGCCTGATGCATACGCCAGCGTCGGCACGTGCACGCCATGTGCATCGCGCGTGCACATGTGAGGGCCCTGCATGGACCATGCCGGTGGACAGCGATATCGCGCTCACCGCATGTACGCCGGGCATCAACGCCGGGCCCGCTAGGGTCATCATTCCTTCCCGACTGGAGCCGCACATGGCCATCAAGACTGCCGAAGACCTGTTCATCCACGAACTTTCGGACATCTACAGCGCCGAGAAGCAGCTGACCAAAGCCCTGCCCCGCCTTGCCCGTGCGGCCGAGAATCCGGATCTCGCCGCCGCCTTCGAAACCCATCTGGAGGAAACCCAGGGCCAGATCGAGCGGATCGACCAGGTGGTCGAGACGCTGGGCATCCGTCTCAAGCGCATCAAGTGTGCAGCGATGGAAGGGCTGGTGGAGGAAGGCAAGGAAGTCATCGACAGCATCGACAAGGGACCGGTGCGTGATGCCGCACTGATCGGTGGCGCCCAGAAAGTCGAGCACTACGAGATCGCGTCGTACGGCACCATCGCCGCGCTGGCCAAGCAGCTGGGCTACAAGGACGCGCTCCCCCTGCTGCTGGAAACACTGGCCGAAGAAAAGTCGACCGACGAGAAGTTGACCCTGCTGGCCAAGGGGGGCGGCAACGCCAAGGCAGCACAGGCCGCCTGAGTTCCACTGCGATACGCCGCCAGGGACGGCGGCGGCAACAGGAGATCCCGATGCATCCGGATATCATCGGCTGGATGGCGACCCTTGTGCTGGTCGCCACCTTGCTCAGGCAGATGGTCAAGCAGTGGCGTTCGCCACATCCCGAGACACTGTCACGATGGTTGTTCGCAGGCCAGATGGTGGCCTCGGCGCTGTTCACCCTCTACAGCCTGATGCTGGGCAGCAGCGTCTTCGTGGTGACCAATCTGCTTCTGTTGGCGACGGCTCTGCTTGGGCAGGTGTTGGCGCGGCATCGCCAGAGGCAGCCCCCCCTCCCTCCCCCCTGTTGATCACCGCTGGCGGATACCGGCCGGCCCGGGATCGCCGAACAGGACCTGATCGCGGGGACAGAAAAAGCTGCGTCGCCGGGTTCTGCCCAGATACTGCTTGCTGACGGGGCCGCCACATCGCGGACAGCTGCGTTTGGCATGCACCTGCCAGTGCTTCTTGAGCTCGTGGCGACGCTTCCATTCCAGGAACTCGTAGCTGTAGGTCCTGGCTTCGCGGATCAGTGAACCCAGCCTGCGCGGCGGCAGGTCACCCACACGCGTGGCCGGGTGTACGCCGATCCGGAACAGCACTTCGTTCTTGATGATGTTGCCAACGCCGGCAAAAACGTTCTGGTCCAGCAGTGCGTCGCACACCAGGACGTCAGCCATCGCTTTCAGGCGGCGGCGCGCGAGCCGGGGGTCCCACGCATCGCTCATCACATCGGTGCGCCAGTCGTAGGCTTCTTCCAACGGGCCGTCGATGAGTTTGACCGAACAGGCATAGAGGTTCAGTTCGCCGGCATCGAACCTCAGCGATACGCGCGGAGGCGAAGGCTTGCGCTCATCGATGCGCCAGCTGCCGAACAGCATCAGATGGATCCGCAAGGTATGCGTGCCGAACTCCAGCAGGAAGTGCTTCCCCCAACTACGCACGGATCGCACGCGCTGCCCTGCAAGCATGGACAGGTCAATCCGGCTGTTGCCCCCGACATGTCGCAGTATCTGGCCGGTGAACATCTCGGCGGCCTCGCGCAGCAGCACGATGGAAGGGCCTTCAGGCATGGCCGTGTTCTCCGAGCAGTGCCTGCAATCGCAGTGCATTGCTGACCGCATGGCCCTGCGCCGTGTTGTCCAGGATCATCCAGGCGCAATGGCCGGCACGCGCGCGGTCCCTGAGCAGCCCGGCCAGCCGTGCCAGTGTGGTCTCGTCATAAGCGCTGCGATAGATATCCGGCTGGCCGTGCCATCGCCAATAGCTCCAGCCGCGGGCCCCGCCCGGCTCGCCCGCCTGCGCGACCCGCGCCGGGTCCGCCGCCACGCGCGCGATGTCATGGACCGCCAGCAGCGCATCCACCTCGGCACTGAACCAGGACGGATGTCGAGGCTCGCACGCCACCTGCCTGCGCGTGCGCCGACGCAGATCGTGCAGAAACGGTTCGACGTGCTGCGGCTCGTACGCCAGGCTGGGAGGCAACTGCAACAGCAGCGCACCCAACCGGCTGCCGAGTTCTTCCACCGCAGCCAGGAACGGGTCGAGCAGCGGGCCGGCACCGCGCAGCCGCTGCTCGTGCGAGATGGAACGCGGCATCTTCACCGTGAAGCGGAAATCGTCCGGAACGGAAGCGGCCCAGCGCCGATAGGTCTGGGGCAGGTGCGGGCGATAGAACGAGGAGTTGATCTCGACCAGAGAAAGGCGCGTGGCGTAGCGCTGCAGCAGACTGTCACCTCCACCGAAACTGGAGCGATCCGCCGCCGACAGGGACCATCCTGCGCAACCGATGCGTATCCGCGTTCCGGCAGGGTGCGGTTCCACCCCAGCGCTCATGACCCGCTCCCACCAGCAGGCGCAGCCTGCATCATCGGTCCGCCCTGATCGGCTCGCAGGAGAGGCGCCGTCAACAGCTGCAGCCTGTCCAGCGCGCTGGTCGGAATTCCGCTGGCCGTGCTGCGCACGAACCCGGTCCAGTCGGACAGGGCCACCCTGCCGAGTGCCGTGTGCTCCACCTGCAGCCAACCCATCCGCCAGTGCGAGAACTGGCGGCGACCGATACGACCACGGTTGAGCTCGACCACACTGTGATGGCTGCTGCTGTCGAGGATGCGCCGCCACGCGGCGTCCACGCCCTGCTGTGGCCCCTCCAGATACTGAAGGAAGCGATGACCATCGAACAGAAGCACGCCGGTGATGTCCGCTGCTTCATTGAATGCCACCGCGTCGTTGACGAGACCGCGCAGCCGTTCCGCGCTCAATGAGGCAACGGCTTCGCTCGCATAGGCAATGGCACGCAGAGGCATGGGGGCACCGGTGATTGCAGGGGTCTCTACCTTAGTCCTTGCTACCGAAGGTGCGGTGATTCCGGCGTGCAAGCCGCGTTCAAGTGCGGGGCCGGCTGTGCGCTCGTGGTGATGGCATGAGGAATACGGCAAGCGCGGACGACATCGTGTTGCCGCATGAAGCACCGCCGGCTAGCGGCGGATGTGGATGATGGTCGGTGCCGTCAATACGACGGCTCAACACTGGAGACATTCCATGGCCAACCAGAATCAGAACCAGGGCAACAGCAACCGAGGCTTCGCTTCGATGGACGAGGACAAGCAGCGCGACATCGCTGCCAAGGGCGGACGCGCTGCGCATGAGTCGGGCAACGCACACGAATTCAGCCCGGAGGAAGCCCGTGAAGCCGGCCGCAAGGGCGGCGAATCCGTAAGCCAGGATCGTCAGCACATGGCCGACATCGGTCGCGAGGGCGGGCAGGCGAGCCGCGGCGGCGGAAACCGGGGCGACGGTCAGCAACAGCAACAGCAGCAACGCGGCGGCAATAACCGTGGCGGCCAGCAGCGCTGATCGGTCGTGACCGGATGCAACAGCGGATGGGCGGGCAACGTTCCCGCCCATCTTCACATCAGCGGCGCGGCTCCAGTCCCGTCCGGGCCGGACCTTCCAGCAATGCGCCGGTCGCGCTGAAGCGGCTTCCGTGACAAGGGCAGTCCCAGCTGCGCTCCAGCCCATTCCACTGCACCAGGCACTTCAGATGCGGGCATACCGCTGACATCACATGCACATCGCCCGCGTCGTCGCGATGCACGGCCAGATGATCGCCGCCCACCTGGACGACCACGCCCTCACCTGGCGCGATGTTCGCCGTGCGCATGTGTGTCGCCCGCATCCGGTCCGCGATCAGATGCTTGGCGACGGTCGCGTTGCAGCGGGCCCATCCGGCAATCGAACGCAGCGGTGTGAACCGCATGGGACTGAACAATCGCGCCGCATCGGTCTGCACACCCTGGATGCCCTCGCAGATGGCATGCGCCGCCACACCTGCCCAGGTCAGGCCGTCAGCACCGTAACCGGAGGCTATCCAGACGTTGTCATGGGCACTGTTGCCGATGAAGGGCAGCCGGTCTGCCGGCCGGAACTGCTGCGCCGACCAGCTCACGGATGGGCCTGACACAGCGAAATGGTGCTGCAGATCCGCCTCGAGGGCTGCGCAGGGATCTGTGGCGGGGGTCTCTCCGACGCGGTGCGATTCACCCACCATCACCAGCCAGGGCGCGCCGTCCGGCCCGGTCGCACGCCGCAGGGAGCGGTGCCGGTCCGCAATCCAGTGAATACCGGCGGCGGGCGGCCCGGAGACGGGCGCGGCCACCGCGTATTCGCGATAGCACTCCATCTCTGCCTGTACGAGATTGAAGCCCGCAGGTGAGTGGGTAGCGAGTACGAAATGGTCGGCGCGGATCGAGCCATGCCGTGTGCTGGCGATACCCGCCTCGGGATCGAGCGCGGTCAACGCGGTGTGCTCATGGATCCGGACGCGGCCTGACAATCGCATGGCAAGTTCAGTGCAGAACGCAGCCGGGTCGAACTGCGCCTGCCCCTCGAGCGTGAAGGCGTGGCCCAGCGTGAACGGAAGTCCGTGCTGCCGATGCCGGCACGGCAGGCCGGCGCAGGTGTACGCCTGCAGCTCCCTCTCGAACTGCAGTGTCGCCTGCCGGTCCCGGCCCTGGACTCCGTACTGCATCGGGACCCGGTCGAAACCGCAACGCAGGTCGTATCGTCTGACCAGCAGTTTGATCGCACGGATCGCCTGGGCGCGCCACCGCACCACGCGGGACACGACATCGCCTCCCCAGCGCGCGACCAGATCCGCCATGTTCGAAACCGGTGCATACAGATTGCCCGTCGACAGACCCGTATTACGCGAAGCAATGCGTCCCGCGTCCACCACCACGACGTCCAACCCGCAATCGGCAAGCCGGGCTGCAGTCAGCAGGCCCGTCATCCCCGCGCCCACCACCAGCACCTGCGTGCGCAGGTCGCCCTGTGCCGGCGGACAGGGATGGCTCTGCATCATCTCCAGCCACAGGCTGGTGCGTGGGCGCGGGTCGTTCATGGTCACTCGTCTCCCTCCGGAGAACCGTTTATGGCGATCAGGGGGTGAAGCGGCGGCGGCCTCGCTGTGTACGTTCTGTCGGCCATGTATCCGTTACAGGGTGCCGCGCCCATCGCTGCATCATGGCTCGCGCGCCGGAAGATCCAGCGCACCCGAGCCGGGACCGGCACCCAGCTCGGCACCGGTCGCCGGCCTCGCCTCTGGATCAGACATCGTGCGCACCGTCATCGCCTGCACGGCAGCCTGTTCACGTGTGTCCAGTTCCACCGAGGCGCTGCCGTCGCCGCCATCCAGGGCCATCTGCGCATCGCGGTCGTCAACGCGCTCCCAGAGCTCGCCGCTGTTCCAGCTCCCCTGCAATCCCTCCGATCCTTCGCCCTGCGACAGGTCCACGTACAGATCCGTGTAGGCCGGGTCACCGGGCAGCTTGCCGGGCGGGAAGTTGGGCTGGATGCTGTGCAGCGCCTTCTCGAATGACTTCATATGTGCCACCTCGCGGGTCATCAGGAAGCGCAGTGCGTCCTTGATGCCGGGATCGTCGGTGACGTTGATCAGGCGCTCATAGACCAGTTTGGCGCGGGCCTCGGCGGCAATGTTGGAGCGCAGGTCGGCACTGGGGTCACCGATCGTATCGATGTAGGCGGCAGTCCACGGCACCCCGCTGGAGTTCACCAGCGCAGGACCGGCACCGTAGAGGATCTGCTCTGTGTGGCTGGTGCTGTTCTGCCCCAGCAGCCGCATGTCCTCGGCCTCTGCCAACGCCTCGGACTGTATCGCCTTGGGCCCGCGGTTCAACAGCGCGATGATGGTGCCGATGATTTCCAGGTGGCTGATCTCTTCCGTGGCAATGTCCATCAGCAGATCCTTGCGCCCGGGATCACACTCCGCCAGCCCCTGGGTGAAGTAGCGCATGGCCGCCGCCAGTTCGCCCTGCGGCCCGCCGAACTGCTCCAGCATCAGCGTGGCCAGCTGCGGGTTCGACGCACGCACGCGTACGGTGTACATCAATTTTTTGTGATGGAAAAACATGGCAATCTCCAGTAGCGGGCACGCCCTGTCCTAGCGCTTGGCTTCAGCACCGGGGGTTTCATCACGGTTGAGGAAGGCACCGACCAGGCCGTCCTGGTGATCTTCCAGCCAGCGCGCCATGGCAACCTCCTCCTGCAGGATCTGCCCGCACACGGCAGCGATGTCGGCAGCGCCGGCACGCTCGGCGGCGATGATCAGGGCGCGGTACGTGGCGATCTCGGTATTCTCGAAACCAAAGGACAGACCCAGACCCTTCACGACCTCATCCTCCATCAGGCTGTTTCCGGCCGCGTGGATGGCGGCCGTCAGGCTGGCGAACACGCCCTTGGCCGTGGGCACGCTGCCACCCAGTGATTCAATGCACTGGCGCAGCGATGCAGCCTGCTGCTGGGTCTCCTGAACGTGCTGGGCGATACGCGCAGCCAGCGCGGGATAGTTCTCGATACGCGAGGCCATGGCCTTCATCATGGTCTCGGCTTCCTGCTCCATTGCGTAGGCGTCCTGCAACCACTTCAGCAGGCGCTCGCTGCGAGCCGTAGTCTTCTCGGACATCACGACACTCCGGTGCGGGGCAACATGCCACCGCGGATCATGCTGAAGGCGTGTCGATCAGCTGCACGTGGTCATGCGTGAGCGGTTTCCAATGGCGCGTCAACATGACGCCGATGCCGCGCTAACACCCTTGCGTCGTGCTGTCCATTGCCGCCGATGCGCGCTCAGGCCTGCAGCACGGATGAGGGAGCCGCAGGCGGCATCGTGTACGTGCGCGCGGCAGCGGCCGGCCGGCCCTCCGCAGCGGACAGCACCTGCATGACCCGATGCTCGGCTCGACGCTGCGTGACCTCCACGCCCACCACGTAGACGAAGCGGCCATCGAACTTGGCCTGTGCGCCGTCGAGACCGTCTGCCAACAGCAGTGCCCGCTTCAGCGACTTCATCCAGGCGCGGGAGGGCACCCCGTCAAGTTCGACGACGACTGCCGTCCCACCGCAGGCGAGCGGCATGCTTTCCACGCGCAGCACCTGGGGCGCAGACAGGGATCCGGAAGCGTTCATTGGGCGACTCCTCGTGCGGGGACGGCGGCAGTATCCACAGTGATCGCCAAGGCATCGTCAACGTCGCCGGCCCATCCGTGCACGCTGCCTGCACGGCACGCGCGGCTTCGCGTCGACACCACATCATCTCCGCATCGCCTTGATGGCCTGCGGCGGACACTGTCGTCCCCACGGCTCTATAGACCTACCTCATGCCTCGCACGACCGGCCAGCCTCCCTGCAATCTGCTTCTGGTGGAGGACCAGTTCGATCTGGCGGCACTGATGGAACAGGCACTTGAGGACAGTGGCGACCACGTCACCCATGCCTACAGCGTGTTTGACGCCCTCGGCCTGCTGGACCGTCAACGGTTCGATGGCGCGGTGCTGGATGTGGAACTGCGCGATGGCGTGGTGTTTCCGGTAGCCGACCGCCTGGCCGAACTGAAGATTCCCTACCTCTTCGTCTCTGCGGTGTACGACCAGCTGGTACCTGCGCGCCACCGGCGTGCCCCCTTCGTCGCCAAGCCGTTCCACATCGAGGGCCTGCAACGCGCTGTCCGTCAGACGCTCTGCAGCGATACGGCGGCGGGAGGCCAGCGCTGAACCAGATCGTGCAGCAGCGAAACACGCGCCGCCGACGACGGCTCAGGCCGCGCGGGCGTAGGGCTCGACCACGGCAAGCAGCCGCTCCATCGCCGTTGCATCCTCGTGACCGTCGGCAGCGCGCAGGATGAAGCTGGTCCAGTCCGCCCGGGCGATGTCCCGCAGGATGTCAGACTCTGTATGCAGGCATCGCATTGGCCAGAACGGCAACCGGCGCTGACCGACTCGACCGTGGGCCAACTCGATGATGCCACCATGGCTGCTGGCACCCGTCACCCGTGAGTAGGCCACCTCCAGTCCATCCGGTGGGCCTTCCATGTACTGCAGGAACCGCTGCCCATCAAACAGCAGCACACCGGTTACACCCGCGCCTCGATTGAAACGCGCGGCGTCGGCCATCAGGGATTCCAGCTTCCCGGCCGTGAAACCCTCGCTGGCCTCACTGATGTAGACGATGGCTCTGTTCGGCACAATCCGGCTCCTGCTCCCACAAACATCGAGCCTATCGTGCTTCCCGTTCAGCGCCTGTATACACGTACCGTGACCCGGTCACACTCCGCTGCATTCATACTCGTGTCGGCGGCCGCAACGCGGTCATCGCGAAAGAGACCGGTCTGCGCGCAGGCAGTGCCGCAGTTCCCACAGCCATGACAACGCAACCACCATCGCCGGCAGCAGCGTGAGCACCCAGTCCTGCGCCGGCGCCGGGCGCCATTGCAGTGCCCACGCCGGTTCAGCGTGATGGGCTACCCAAAGCACGAACAGCCACGGTGCCACATCCAGCACGCTGTGCACATGCTGCTCGGCCGGACTAATGCGTCGCCGGCCATCCGCGCTGGCGGTATCGAGATACCCCGCGATCGCATGGGCGGCCGCCAGCACGGCAAGCAACACCGCCAGCGCCCGCGTATCGGCCAGCAGCAACCAGGCCAGCACACCAGTCCCCACAAGCCCCAGCTGCACCCCATGCAGCGTGCTCTCGCGCAGGCCCGAGGTGTGGGGCAGATCGGTGCGGCGATGAAAATGGAAGTCCAGCGTGCCTGCGGCAAGCCACAGCACGTACAGGACCATCATGGCCGAGGCGCTCATGCTGCTCTCACGGCGTAAGCACGATCTTGCGGCAGTCATCGTCCTTGGCATCGAACATCGCGTAGCCCTGTGCGGCGTCGGCCAGCCGCATGCGGTGGGAGATGATGTCGCCCGGGTCGAGGCGGCCCTCCATGATGGCATCCAGCAGTTCCGGCATCAGGCCCTGCACATGCGTCTGTCCCATCTTGAAGGTCAGGCCCTTGTCAAAAGCATCGCCGAGCAGGAAGCCGTGGATGAAACCGGCATAGACGCCGGGAATGCTGATCACGCCGCCTCTTCGCGCGGCCGCGATGCACTGCCGGATCGCCACGCCACTGCTGCCTTCCAGCTTGACGGTGGTCAGCGCTGTTTCCAGTGCACTGCCTTCGGCCTCGAATCCGACGGCCTCGATGCAGGCATCCACGCCCCGGCCACTGGTCTGGCTGAGGATGTAATCGGCAGGATCCGGAATGTCCCTGAAATCGATCGGAATGACGCCGTAGGCATCCCGTGCATAGTCCAGCCGGTAGGACAGATGGTCGACCATGAAGATGGTTTCCGCACCCAGCAGGCGGCAGCATGCTGCGCTCATCAGGCCGACTGGACCCGCTCCGAAGATGGCCACGGTCGAGCCCGGCCTGATGCCCGCGTTGAGTGCAGCCTGGTAGCCGGTGGGCAGGATGTCGGACAGGAACAGGACCTGCTCGTCCGCCACACCGTCCGGAATCCGCAGCGGGCCGATGTTGGCCTTGGGCACGCGGACAAATTCAGCCTGCCCCCCGGCCACGCCCCCGTACAGGTGGCTGTAGCCGAACAGCGCTGCAGGAGGCAGCAGGCCTTTCTGGTTGAGCGCCGCCCCCTTGCCGGGATTGGTGGTCTCGCAGGCGGCATACTCGGCCAGGCGGCAATGGAAGCACTCACCGCAGGCAATCACGAACGGGATCACCACGCGGTCACCGGCGCGCACCTGGGTGACGGCGCTGCCGACCTCTTCCACGATGCCCATGAATTCATGGCCGAGCACATCGCCATCATGCAGGTCCGGGATCTTGCCGCGATACAGGTGCAGGTCCGAGCCACAGATGGCTGTCGCGGTCACGCGCAGGATGAGATCGTCATCCTGCGCCAGCACCGGATCGGGAACTGTCTCGACGCGCACATCCCTGCGGCCGTGATAGGTCAGTGCCTGCATCGTGCTTCTCCAAGGGAACGGACCTGCAGGATCGCAGCCCGCCCCCTGCGGGCAGAGTGACCGCACGGTGTGCGGGATGTTCATTCGACTGCGCCATTGCGTTAACCCGGACGCGCGCAGGCTGGAGCCTCCATCCACGGGAACACTGCCATGAGCAACAAGCTGCCGTTCAACCCCACCGTCGATGTCGATGACCAGGCCAAGGCACATACACCCGACAAGCGCCGCAACGACAACGCCAGATGGAAGGAGCACGACATGCCCGACGATGGCGATGGCCCCAAGGCGCGCCCGGATGACTATGAACGGCTCGATCCGGACCCCACCGGAAAGCGCCATCGCTGAGTCCGCCTCACGGACCGCATGCGCCGGATTCACGGATGTTTCGTGACCGGCCACGCAAGCTCACCGCATCCCCCATAGGATCTGCATGGCGAGGTGCTGCATGTGGAAGCGGAACGGTCTGTCACTGGTGCTGCTGGCTCTGACCGTGCTGTTCATTGCCGGCCAGGCACTGTCAGGACTGCAGGTGCACAACGAGGAGCTGGTCCACCACGGCCGCGCGCCGCTGGATCTGTGGCATTACCTGGCCAGCGGCCACTTCATCAGTGCCACCTTCGAGAACTGGGAAAGCGAGTTCCTGCAGATGGGCATGTACGTGCTGCTCACCGTCAGCCTGCGCCAGCGCGGCTCTGCGGAATCGCGCCCACTTGACCCTGCACAGGAACACGCACGGATCGAGCCCGGCCCGACACCCTGGCCGGTGCTGCGTGGCGGTATATGGAAGACGCTCTATGGACATTCACTGGCGATCGCCTTCGGACTGCTCTTCCTGGTCAGCTTCAGTCTGCACGCCGTCGGCAGCTGGAAGGCAGAACAGGTGGAACAGCAGTTGCAGGGGCTGCCCCCTCCGTCCTTCCTGCAGCATCTGACCAGCAGCACGTTCTGGTTCGAGTCCATGCAGAACTGGCAAAGCGAATTCCTGGCGGTACTGGCCCTGGTCGTGCTGACCATCTTCCTGCGGCAGAAGGATTCCCCGCAGTCCAAGCCCGTGCAGGCGCCGCATGCGCAGACCGGAGACTGAGCCATGCCACGCCAGAATGCCACGACCGCACTGCTGGTCATCGACATGTTCAGCCGCTTCGATTTTCCCGACGCTGGCGCGCTGGCGCCCCTGGCGGAGCGGGCCGCGACCCGCATCCGCAGGGTGCGTGACCATTGCGATGCCCGCCGCTGGCCGGTGATCCATGCCAACGACAACTTCTCCGACTGGCAACGGGATTTCCGCCAGCAGGTGGAGCAGTGCAGGCGGGACGGTGGCAGTGCCGCGCGCATCGCGGACAAGTTGGCGCCGGCCCCTCACCACTATTTCGTGCTCAAACCGAAGCACTCGGCGTTCCTCGCCACGCCCCTGCCGATCCTGCTGGCCAAACTGGGGGTCCGCCACCTGTGGCTCACCGGCATGGCGACCGATTCCTGCGTGCTGGCGACCGCGCTGGATGCCAACGCGCGGGAGTTCGAAGTAACCGTGGTGGCTGATGCCACCGCGGCGCTGCCAGCACGCAGGAGAGTGGCACTGCAGACGCTGGAGCGTTCAGGCGCCGCACGGATCGAGACGGTTGCCGGGCTGCTGTCCTCGCCGCGGCGAGCGCAGCGCTGAGCAACGGTCGATTTCCGGTCCTGCCGTTCGTCGACACAGGGAAGGCAGGCCTCCCGCCGGCCGGAGCACCTCCGATGACCCCGATCCTCACTGCCTTCGCCACCTCGCCCGATCGCGGCCAGGGCTTGGCCCGCGACATGCGCGTGCGCTGGGCACTGGAAGAACTGGGCGTGGCCTATGACGTCCAGCTGCTGTCCTTTGCCGAGATGAAGCAGCCGGCCCATCTGGCGCGCCACCCCTTCGGGCAGATCCCCACCTACCAGGAAGGCGAGCGGGTGCTGTTCGAATCCGGCGCGATCCTGCTGCACCTGGCCGAGCGCCATCGCGGCCTGCTGCCGGCCGGGGACAGCGCCCGCATGCGCGCGATCATGTGGATGTTCGCTGCGCTGAACACCGTCGAGCCGCCCATCGTCGAGCGATCCATGGCATGGCTGCTGGAACGCGAGCAGCCCTGGTATGCGCAGCGGCAGGTGATGCTGGACGAGCGCGTGCACGCACGGCTGTCCCAGCTGTCGGCATGGTTGGGCGACAGGACTTGGCTGGAGGACGAATTCAGCGTTGGCGACCTGATGATGGTGGCGGTGCTGCTGCGTCTTCAAAGCAGCGGCATGATCGGCGGGTATCCGACGCTGGCCGCCTACCTGGCGCGGGCCACGGAACGCCCTGCCTACCAGCGCGCATTCGCCGCCCAGCGGGCGGTCTTCCAGAGCCGGTAGCCCTGCATCGGGCGGGACCCCGATGCGCCGACACGGTTGACGCCTCACCAGGCTGCGCCTACAGTCTGCCCCGCAGCCCCGCAACGGCGCTGCCGCAGGCGTTATCGTCATCCAACGCGCCCACAGCCGGGAGGGCCTCAGCAGAGGAAACCCGGGCGACAGGCGCCACGGTACTGCCCTGCCCTTCGCTCCTGCGGGAGCGGATGCATCACGCCGTGGCCTTTCCCAAGACCCTCTGGAAAGGCATTCCCATGAACCTCACCGGCAACACCATCCTCATCACCGGCGGCAGCCGCGGCATTGGCCGTGCATTGGCCGAAGCGCTGCACGACCGCGGCAACCAGGTCATCATCACCGGCCGCGACCGGGCACTGCTGCAGGCGATCGGCGAGCAGCGCCCGGGCCTCGTCGCCCTGCCGCTGGAGCTGGGCGATCCTGCATCACTGGCGGACCTGGCCGAGATCGTCCATGCCCGCTTCCCCGGCCTCAACGTGCTCATCGCCAACGCGGGCATCTCCCGCCCGGAAAACCTGGCCAGCGGACACTGGGACGACTTCGATGCCGAAGCCATCATCGACACCAACATCCTGGGGCTGCTCCGCACCGTGGCCACGTTCCTGCCGTTGCTGACACAACAACGCAGCGCCACCTTGATGGCCACCGGTTCTGCGCTCGCCTTCCTGCCACTGGCCAGCTTCCCGACCTACTGCGCCAGCAAGGCGTTCCTGCATTCGTGGCTGGTATCGCTGCGTCATCAGCTTCGCCATCTGCCGGTGGAGGTGCTGGAACTGTCGCCCCCGTATGTGCAGACCGAACTGACGGGTGAGGCGCAGGCGACCGACCCGCGCGCGATGCCCGTGCAGGAGTACGTGCAGCAGGTTCTGCTGAAGCTCGAGCGCGGGGACCACCCGCGGGGAGAGCTGCTGCTGGAGCCGGACCAGGCACGACGCTGGGCCGAACGCGATGGCACCTACGACACGCTCTTCGCACTGATGAATCCAGCCTAGCGCAGGCACGGAATGCAATGTAGGCCGCCGCCGGCAGACGCCGGCGGTGGCTTCAGCGCGCGCTGCGCCGACAGGCCGCCTGCACCAGCATCAACTGCGCGACCAGGATCAGCATCGCGCATCCCGACAGCAACCACGGGTCGATGTACCACTGCGCGTTGAAGCTGAAGCTGCCTGAGGAAATGCGCTTCCAGCCGTTGAAGTGCTGCATCGCCGCCACCACGAACGCGAAGCCTCCCGCGGAGAAGGAGAGCCAGGGCACGACGATGCCGCCGGGCCGCGCGAACAGGGTCAGCACCCCCAGCACGCCGATGACCGTGCGCTGCACACGGCAATAGGGACAGACGTAGGCCAGCCCGCTCCACTCCACCGACCACGCCAGCAGGCTCACCAGCACAGCCACGGCGCCTGCGATGTACAGGATCTTCGCTGGAATCGTCATGCCGCCATCGTCTGCCATCCTGTGCCTCCTTCGTCTCCGGACCCGCGCAGGGTAGCGTGAAACGCGCCGTATGACCCCACCCCGCATCCCTGTGCGCGGAATGCTCTCAACGCGGGCTTCACCGGCTCTGGAGTCCGATCGGCCCATCTCCTGTGCCCTCGCGCACGGCCACCCTGCCTGTCTCCGCCTGAGGATATCGACGTGAACCACTCATCGCCTCCCCTTGCCATACTCGTTGCACGCGTACTGCTGATGCTGCTGTTCCTGGTCTCCGGCCTTGGCAAACTCGGCAACCTGGCCGGCACACAGAGCTACATGGAGACGATGGGCGTGCCCGGCATCCTGCTGTGGCCAACCATCGCGTTCGAGATCATTACCGGCCTGTGCATCCTGCTGGGCTTCCAGACCCGTCTGGTCGCCGCGGTCCTGGCCGCCTTCAGCCTGGTGACCGCCTTCATCTTCCATCACCAGTTCAACGATCCCACCCAGCAGATCATGTTCCTGAAGAACATGGGCATCGCCGGTGGCTTCATTCTGCTGGCCTGCACCGGCGCCGGCCGCTACAGCATCGATGGTCGCCGGCGTCGCGGATGAGGGCACGCTCGTCCATCTGAGGCTGACGGGGGTGGCAGCGTGTCGTTTTTCACCGCTCCCCCGCCTTCGCGATCTGCGCCGGCGCCCGACACCGCGCCGGTTGCGGCCCCCTGCCTTGCCTGCATCGGCGAGCCTGTGATTACGTGGTGCTCCAGATCGGCAACGCGCAAGGTCCTGCATGAGCGACACGGTGGATACCTTCTGCCCCTGGATCATCGGCCGTCCCTGCCTGCCGGTCGGCGAATGGGCGGACTGGTCACAGGTGCTGGTGGCAGTGGTGATCGGCTTCGCTGCCATCTATGTGCCCTGGCAGATGTCCCGCGCGCAGACCCAGCGCCGCATCACCACCTCGCTGACACTGTGCGGCATCACCCTCTTCCAGTTCCTGCAGGCGGCGAAGCTGGCCACGGATCGATCCGGCGACACACAGCTGTATCGCTACCACCGCACCTGCGGCATGGACATGCTCAACTCGCTGCGTCAGATTCCAACGCACGAGCTGATCGACTGGGATGTGATCCACGCACGTATCCATCTGGAGATGCGCTGCGTGCAGCTGATCGAGTACGCCGACAACTGGCATATCGAGCAGGAGGGCTTCGCGCGCCTGCCCGACAGTACGCTGGAGGAGCTGGCGCACCGCATCGGCCTGCTCCATGCAAGCCTGGATGAGGTGCGCGGCCTGCTGTTGCGCAGGCGGATGTTCTGGCCATGGCTCTCGCGCCGGATCGTTGCCTTCGAGCGGCTGCCGACAGCACCCGGGCCGGTCAGCCGGAGCGCATCAGCGATCCAATAAGGGTGGCCGACGCCAAGCCCGTCCATCACACGGTGGGGACCGTACCCCCATCGATCCGATACTCCGTCCCTGCGATCGACGCGGAGCGCGGGGAGGCCAGGAAAGCGATCAGGTCGGCCACCTCCTGTGGCTTGGCAGGTCGACCCACCGGAATCCCGCCCAGCCAATCCATCACGATCTTCCTGCCACCTTCGTAATCCGTTCCGGCCTCTGCGGCCATCCTCGCCGCGAACGCCACGGACGCCTCGGTCTCGATCCAGCCCGGCGCAACGCTCAGTACGCGCACTCCCTTGGGTGTCACCTCTCTGGCAAGCGACTTGCTGTACGTGGTGAGAGCGCCCTTTGCCGCAGCGTACGCAGTGGTGGACTCCGGCAGCGGCAGCACGCGCTGGATCGAGCTGACATGGATCACCACACCCGAACCCTGGTGCAGCATCGCAGGCAGCAGTGCACGGTCCAGGCGCACCGCGGACATGAGATTCAGGTTCAGCTCGGCGAACCAGTGCGCATCGCTAATGGCAGCGAAGCCACCACCGGGCGTGTTCGAGCCTCCGAGCACATTGATCACGATGTCCACACCTCCCCACTGCCGGAGGACGGCCTGCGCAAGGTGATCCGTGCCTTCCGCGGTCGACAGGTCGGCAGCGACGTAGGTGACGCCCTCGCGCGTCTGGGTGGGAATGGTACGCGCGGACGTCGTCACGCGCGCTCCGGCCTCCGCCAGGGTTTTCACAACGGCAGCCCCCAGTCCCAGCGTTCCTCCTGTGACCACTGCCCTCAGGTCCTTCAGTTGAAGGTCGAAGTTCATGCCGTGATCTCCAGCGATGCGATCCGGCCACGCTCCAGTCGAAAGCGGTACGTCAGAACCGTCGGGCTGCCGGGAAAGTCACCAGTGACGTCGGCCTGCACCCTGTGGATGTCGTCCTGCCGCTCGATGGCAAACGGCACACTCGTCGCGTGGTACCGGGCCGTTGCCTCGGCCATGAACGCCTTGATGGCATCGATGCCCACGTAGGTATGTCCGTCGTCCTTCATCACCGCGTGTGCCGTGAAGCACTGCGTCAAGGCGTCCGGGTTCTGCTCTGCCGCGAAGTACGCCGCAATGGGCTCGGGAAGGGTCAAGGCGCTCACGTTTCTGTCTCCTCGGGTGGATGGCCCGTAGGATGCTCACCCAGGCTAATTTATTGAATATCCTAGAATCCGGATGGGCTCTTTAGAAACGAGTACATAATGCGCGGATCCGACTTTGCTGAACTCAGGGCCTTTGTTGCCGTCGTGGAGCGTCAGAGTTTTGCGCGAGCCGCAGAGCATCTTGGCCTGTCGCCTTCGGCGCTGAGCCAGACGATCCGCCAGCTCGAAGGTCGCATCGGCGCCCGCCTTCTGAATCGCACCACGCGCAGCGTCGCACCCTCGGCAACGGGCGAACTGCTCTACAGGCGCATCGCCCCGCTGTTCCGGGAGATGGCTGCTGCAGTGGCGGATGCCGGTGAGGCGACGGGGCGGATGAGCGGCACGCTGCGCATCAACACGCTGGGCATCGCGGCAAGGACGGTCATCGCCCCACGGCTTGCGCGCTTCCATCGCGCGCATCCTGATGTCGTGCTCGACATCGTGGTCGACGATGCGCTGGCCGATATCGTCCGGGGCCGCTTTGATGCAGGCATCCGCGTCGGCGGCCAGCTGGAAAAGGACATGGTGGCCGTCCGCCTCACTCCCGACATGAAGATGATGGCGGTGGCATCGCCCGACTACCTCTCACGTCGAGGCACCCCCACCTCGCCGGCCGAGCTGCACGAGCACGCGTGCATCAACTGGCGACTCGAGATGGATGGCAGGCACTATCGCTGGGAGTTCGAGAAGCAGGGGCATCGGCTCGATGTAGCCGTCGATGGCCCTGTCATCACCAATCACGCTGACGTCGGCATTGCTGCTGCGCTGGGTGGGCTCGGCATTGCCTATCACTTCGAGCAGGACGGCGTAGGCGAACTGCTGGCCCAGGGGCGGCTGGTCAGGGTCCTGTCGGACTGGTCGATCTCACGCCCCGGGCTGTTCCTCTACTACCCGAGCCGGCAGCATCGACCCGCCCTGCTGGGCGCCTTCATCGACTGTCTTCTGGATCAAGGGCCATTCGAAGAAGGGAAGCAGACAGAGGTGCGGTCGCGCTGAGGATGGGGTGGGCGCAGCACTCACAAAATCCGACCATCTCATTGAATTTAAAAGAAATATGCCCCCTCCCTGATCTTTGACTCACATCTTGATTCGCTTTGAATAGGCCTGTGAGTTGCCTCCGAACCAAGCCCAATGGACTAATGGCCACAGCCGTATCGTCCCTCATCAGGCAGATGCATTCCGTAGGCGTCAGGACGATCTCGTCATCCTCGGGGGCCCCTGAAGCAGTGCCCGGCTCCTATTCCAGACTCCGTTCTTCAAGATGCTATTGAATCGGTGCAGGATCATCCTGGGCGGCAGCAGATGTACCCAGGCCCCTTGCAATCCATTGCGCGGGACTGGTCAAAGCATCAGTATCCGCAGACGACAACGGGAAGGAGCATGGATGTGCTGAAGATTCCAAAGAAGGTCTCGGACAGGTGGCCCACAACGGTAAGGTCGCTGGTCTCGGTCGCCATTTCCCACAAGACCAAGGATGTGTCTGAAGCCGATACGGTGACTCTGGTCAAGGACATGCTTGCCGACATCTTCGGTTACGACAAGTACAACGAACTGACTAGCGAGCAGCAGATCAGGGGAACGTTCTGCGACCTGGCGGTAAAAATCGATGGCAAGATCAGAGTTCTGATCGAAGTGAAAGCAGCAGCAATCTCGCTGAACGAGACACATCTACGCCAGGCCATCAACTATGGTGCCCACGAGGGCATCGAGTGGATCGTGCTCACCAACGCTCTGGAATGGCGCCTCTACAGAATCAAGTTCGGCCAACCCATCGAGTACGAACTCGTCTCATCGTTCTGCATAGCAGATGTCAACCTGAAGAACGAAGAAGACCAGCGAAAATTGTTCCTGCTCTGCAGAGAAGGAATCACCTCTGACGCAATGGGCCTGTATCACCAGCACATCTCCGTACTCAACAAATTCACGGTTGCGCAGGTTGTTCTCGGTGAGCCGGTCGTTTCTGTCATCCGCCGGGAGCTTCGCCGTCTTTTCCCGGAACTGAAGATCGAGTCGGAAGCAGTTGTCGAGCTTCTCAACAATGAGATTCTGAAGCGCGAGGTCCTGGACGGAGAGAAGGTGAAGGACGCCCAGCAGCGCATACGCCGCGCAGTCTCCAAGAATGCCAAATCGAAGGCAAAGAACGCTGTTTCGCCCGACACTGCGCGAGAGCCAGTACCGGGCTAGCTCCTAGGGAGCGCGCAACGCCTCTCCAGCTTCATGCCAAGGCGCGATGCTCCCTTTCGCGCCGACGAGGTCACTAGTGGGGGCGGCCACTCAAGGGAGGCCGCCCATCCGACCGGGGTCGGGATGAAAGAGACCGTTGCATGCACTCAGCTCCCGCCACATTCCCCATTGAGACGGGCTGCCAGAAGCCTGCCCGCAACCATCAGATCTGCCCGCGCGATGCTTCCCAGAACCAGCGCAGAACCGCGGCGACTCAAATCCAATGCACTCAAAACCGCCAGTCGTTGTATTTGATTTTCGAATGGTTGTTTGAGCCGCTTTTTGGCATCCAGAGACGTGTGCTTGAGGAAAATCCCAATGGCTGATGCCTCCGCATCTGCAGAGCAGAGGCGCCCCGATCGACATTCGCGAGCGGACGTCTGGACCGAACTCCGTTTTGGATGGGGTCGCGAAACGCCATTGATCCTGCAGGCAGAAACCGCTGAATGTGGGCCAGCCTGTCTGGCCATGGTCGCGGGGCACCACGGTCATCAGGTAGATATGCTGGGAATGCGGGCGAAATTCAGATCTCCGTACTCGCCTGGGGTCTCTCCATCGACGAATGGATCATCATGACTCCTGTCCGGCAATAGGAACCCCATATGACGGAACTTGAGCTCCTCAACAAAGTGGTCAAATGTCTCTTCAATCGGGATGTCGCGTCCAAGCACACTCAGTACGCCGATAGCACTGATCTTTCGCTCGGTCTCCAGCTCGTGAAGCCGCCCAACCGTGCGCGCGATCTTCTCATGCGATCCCTTCCCTTTATGGGTTACCCGGAATCTATCGTTGTACTCGGCTGGACCATCAAAACTAATGCCCACGGCAATACTGAACTCTGAAATCAGATCTTCCCACTCGGCCGTAAGGTGATATCCATTTGTCTGTATGCCAAGACTCAACCCGCATATGGGGGCCAACGTCTCATACAGAGCAGAAACCAGTCCCCTGAAATCGAGATCCCTCATCAGGGTGGGCTCCCCGCCGTGGAAGACGATGTTTACATTCCTGATGCCTAGATCCTCGACGCCACGCTTGATGTAATCAGCGACGGCTGAGAATTTGCCAGGCTTCATGATTGGATCGCGGTCCTTGTAGGAATCATCGCCCATGAAGAAGTACTAACAGTAGCTGCAAGCGAGGTTGCAGCGCTCGATCTTGATGATGACCTGCAGCTCATGTAGCTTCTGAATCGGGGAAGATGCGTTGCTGTTGACTACGTCGATCATGGTTGCCCCATAGGCGTGATTCGGGAAAGATGAAACGGCGTGTATAGGGATCTTGGGGGGGATTGGCACGACACGATCGACGGTTTCGCAGAGTTGTCGGAGTAGTCGATGCTCACTGCTCCTCCATTCCGGCAAGCTGAAATCCATGCAGATCGAGCGTCCAACACATGCTCTTTAAAATCAAACCCATCTATTGCCGCGGGTTTTCCCCCAGGCGTCAGAGAGCTACAGGTCTTCACCTCGGGATCAAGCACAATCACTCCGCCACCGGTAAACAGGCCGTAGTTCCCTTGGCAGTCGTTGCGTGAAACCTCTCGCATCAGTTCGGCGGCAATGCGGAACTGCTGGTCCTTGCTCAAGCCGCTGATCGTTTCGCGAAGCACGTAGCCATTCTGGGCTAGAAGTTCGATCATGGCGTTCTGCACCGACGATCGCGCACCGAATGCCTCATTTAAGTCGGTGCGTTCATTGAAACGAGACGAGGAGTTCTCCTGCAGGGTACTTTTCCAGAACGTTCCCAGAGAAGCTGCTGGATCAGAATCTGTCCGGACGAGGTTGAGGAACGTGTAGACCATCCCGCAGGAGTAAGCGAGTTGATACTCGCCCTCACTGATCAGGTCGTTCAATGGTCGCTTCTTGTGCTCTGCCTGGTCGATACATGACTCTGCAGCTGCGCCTACGTCACGCGTGATCCCTTGCTCCTTGCTCCCAGTCTCCTCCGACAGAAACAAGCTCGCTGCCATTTCTGCCCCGCCCTCGAGCAGCATGATTCTGCTTTCCTGCGGGAGTGACTCCATCATCTGCACATCTTGATTCCACTGATGAAATGCTTCATGAGCAATGAAGTGAGACAAGTCTTTTGGAAAGCCTTTTGAGGTGTCCAGGCAACCCGCGCGAAGGCCAATCAGCAGCAGTCCGGGCAATGAGCTTCCGCTGAAGTGGCAGCCCTGCTGGGTATTGGCGCCCTGCTCAATCAAGAAGATTACAGAGCTCACGCTATGCCGCTCAGGTCCGAGGGCGCGCCTATAGAACTTCTGGGCCTTCTCCAGCCAATCCTGATACTGGCTCCTGAACGCCTGTGGCACGCCTTGATCCGCCAGCATCGTTGGAACGGGTACTGGCCGCCCATCGCTGAAGAATGCGTAGCCTTCGAACGCCGTCACCGGAGAGTTTGCCGGGTGCTGTGAGGCTCCTGAATCGATATCGCCACATAGGCGTTCATACTGCGGATCTTCAGGATTGATGAGGGGCCGGAGGTTGATCGCGACAGTTGAGGGCGCCAACCTGATGATTAGCGGATACTTTCTTCCCTCGGGAAGCAGACTCCTGCTGATATCCAGGGTATAGGCGTGTTCGTCCGAGCGGGCGCTCTTCGACGCTTGCCACTCCTGCAGGTTGAGTTTGGGCGTACCCCGCGAGGTCACTCGCAAAGTCGCCTTTGACATGGCTATGTCGACCTCAAGGCCGGACGCGAGGCAATCACGCTTCCCGGCCCACGCGTTTGCCGTGAGCAGTGCCCACATGAGCAAGGTTGCCAACAGCGCCCACGGCTTTGGAGCTATTGGCACCAGTCGAATGAAAGCCTTGCCGGCAGTTTCGCGCATATCACACCGTCCACAGCCACTTCCTTGAAGCCTCAGACTCAGCATTACTCAGCCCTCCCGGTGGTTTATCTCGAACCGTTCGTCTGCACTTTGTATTGTCTCCATCCGATGGGCGATCACCACCCGGGTCATGCTCGACATCTTCACGGCCGCATTGACGCGCCGCACACACTCGAGGTCCAGATGGCTGGTTGCCTCATCCAGCACCAGCAGACGAGGGCGGCGATACAGCGCCCGAGCGAGGATCACTCGCTGCTTCTGCCCTCCAGACAGGCTGGAGCCCATGTCGCCTGCCAGAGTTCTGTAGCCCATTGGCATCGCCTCGATATCGTCGCTCACTGCGGCGAGTGTCGCCGCTTTCCTAGCAAGGCGAACCATCAGTTCCGTTACCTGCGCCGCACGTTGGCTTGGCGCCTGCGGCACGGCTACTGCAAGCACAACCCCGCACAAGGTGTTCGTCAGGCGAAGGAGGCCCGTGAACACAGAATGCCCACGTCCGAAGCATTCGCCAAGGTGCTAGCCTTCGCCCGCGAGCGCGGTGCCAGGTCGCCTCACACAAAGGGTAGCTGCCCCGCCTACATCGCCCCAGCGATGGTGCTGGCATTCAGCGCACGTCTGCGGGGCATCGAGGTCTGCACGCTGACTGACGTTCACCGCCTCGACCAGGGCGTGCACGGCGAACGACGGAAAGGCTCGCGTGCGTCGATCACAGAATGGAACAGCGAAATGACCGAAGCGTGGGAGACGCTGGTGACGCGGCGTGATGCGATATGGAACCGCGACGGCCGGAACTTCGCCATACCTATCCGACCTGAGAAGCGTTTTCTGCTTGTGGAGCAAACGGGAAATCCTATCGCACGATCTTCAACGTCCAGTGCCTGGCAACGGTTCATCCGTATGGCAATAAGCGAGGGCGTGATTGAGGAAAGCGAGCGGTTTTCGATGCATGGCCTCAAGCACCGGGGCGTTACCGACACCGCGGGCAACCTTGGCGACAAGCAGGACGCTGCCGGGCACAAGTCGCCAACAACGACAGGCCGCTACGATCACGGCATGCCGGTCGTGAAACCACCGCGCAGGCGCTGAATTTTCCCGACAATTCTCCCGGCGGCACAAAAAAGACACTTGGGCGGGAGCCTAAGTGCCTGCTCTTTATGGTGGGCCCACCAGGATTCGAACCTGGAACCAAAGGATTATGAGTCCTCTGCTCTAACCGTTGAGCTATAGGCCCGTGCAACGTGAAAGTGTAGTTGAGTCAGGCCTTCTCTCGCCACCGACCGGCCGCAGAAGCGTGCCTCAGCCGAAACGGTTCCCCATGGCCCGGACCCGAGCTGCATTCTGTCCGGCCACCTCCAGCAGCACCTTGGACCGCAGCAGGCCCGACGCTGCTACCCGCTCCCAGAAATCTACCGCCAGCGGAGCCGCCCAGTGCAGGTGATCCAATTGGCCTGCGCGCCGTGGTGCGACCGGGGGAAGCGGCGTTGTCGCCCGCAGAACGCCGGTTCGCGAGGGGGCCAGGGACATCGGCAGCATGTCGTAGGCAGGGGCAAGCGGCAACGCCCCGCGATCCAGCAGATGGAAGCCGACGTTGCCCTGATGCATATCGGTATTGCCAATCAATTGCCCAAAGGCGTGCAGCCGCGACAGGGCGGTTGCGGTCTCCTGATGGATCCACCGCTGCGCCAGCAACTGCTCACCCGCCTGCCCCCAATCCATGGTTACGTCACCCACATACGCCGAGGACAGGGCCAACAGCGACACGAATCCACGCCGTCCCAGTGTGCCCGGCGAGCGGTCAAACCGCTTCACCTCCAGGAAGGTGTGGCTGTCGGTCTGGATGAGCGACGATTCTGCTGCAGATACACCCGCCTCGCGCAGAACCTCAAGCGCCAGATGCTCGCAGACCAACAGGTCTGCCCACCGCTCGGCAGCCTCCCCCGCGCCCGGCAGGGCGAACTTCACCAGCGCGGCATAGCGGCCGCCATCGTGCTCGACCGTCGCGGTGAACTTGGGCTGTTCGCCGCCGGGCGAGGAGCCGACATCTTCGCCTTCCAGCGCAGCAGTTGCCCATTCGGGATAGCGCTGCTGCCGATCCTCGCTGCGCACGCGGTCCGGCGGTGTGTCCATCGTCGCAAGAGCAGACGAAACCGCGTCCCCGCCCAGCAGCAGATTGCCGACATCGGTACCACCTGCGCGCACCAGCGCCTGAAGGGTGTCGCCAAGCTGCCAGCGGTTGATGTCCTCAGGGAGGCCAAGCTCACGTCCGCGTCGGTGGGCGAACGTTCTTCCCAGGAATCCCTGTGGCCTCAGGTCATCCAGATACCAGGGCAGGCCCGGGAAGTGACCCATGATGTCGCCCTCGGGCGGGCGGACAAGATTCGGACGATCCCCTTGCGTCTGAACGTAGAAGGTGTCGCCGCGCAGTGCCACGACCTGCCCCAGCTCTTCCAGACGACCATCTTCGCGCATGCGGAAGAGAGGCCATTCGCTGCCGGCGGGGGTGTCCTGGCGCTGGGCGTAGGCAGTGGCCCGGGTGCGGCCCAGCCGCACCACCGCGCCTCCCGCGTCGGTGACCAGCCGCCCCAGGGTCGGGCGAGTGATCCCAAGGCCCGCCAGAAGATCGGCCGCCGGCACCACCTGCCCGGGGGGCAGGCGCTCCAGCAGGTCGTTGACCAGGTGAGTGCGGGGACGGGCCATGCACCAATATCGTTACGAGTTAATTTACGTATTATTGCCACATGGTGAGGCGATGCGCAAGGCTCCGGTCAACACAATCCATTGATTGCCATAGGGTCGCGCGGTTTCACCATCCGAATTAAATTACGAATTAATTTACGAAAAAAAAGGAAAACCCCGCCGAAGCGGGGTTTTCCAGTTCACGACACAACCGCTGGAATCAATCGATATCCAGGAAGCTGCGCAGCTGTTCCGAGCGGCTCGGGTGACGCAGCTTGCGCAGCGCCTTTGCTTCGATCTGGCGGATGCGCTCGCGGGTCACGTCGAACTGCTTGCCGACCTCTTCCAGCGTGTGGTCGGTGTTCATGTCGATGCCGAAGCGCATGCGCAGCACCTTGGCTTCCCTCGGGGTGAGGCCGGCCAGCACGTCACGCACGGTTTCAGACAGATTGATGTTGGTGGTGTTCTCGATCGGGGACTCCACATTGGTGTCCTCGATGAAGTCGCCCAGATGGGAATCCTCGTCGTCGCCGATCGGGGTTTCCATCGAGATCGGCTCCTTGGCGATCTTCATCACCTTGCGGATCTTGTCTTCCGGCATGTCCATTTCCTTGGCCAGCTCCTCCGGCGTGGCCTCGCGGCCGTACTGCTGGAGCATCTGGCGGGAAATGCGGTTCAACTTGTTGATCGTCTCGATCATGTGCACCGGAATACGGATGGTGCGCGCCTGGTCGGCGATCGAGCGGGTGATGGCCTGGCGGATCCACCAGGTCGCATACGTGGAGAACTTGTAGCCGCGGCGGTACTCGAACTTGTCCACGGCCTTCATCAGGCCGATGTTGCCTTCCTGGATCAGGTCGAGGAACTGCAGGCCACGGTTGGTGTACTTCTTGGCGATCGAGATCACCAGGCGCAGGTTGGCCTCGACCATCTCCTTCTTGGCCTTGCGCGCCTTGGCTTCACCGTAGGCCATGGCACGGCTGATTTCCTTCAGCTCTTCCAGGTCCAGCTGGGTCAGCTTCTCGATGTCGATCGTGGCCTGCTGTTCGGCAATGATCTGGTCCTTCACCTCACGCAGCGCCGACGACCACTTCTGCTTGCGCTTCAGTGCGTCTTCCACCCACTCCAGGTTGGTCTGGTTGCCTTCCCAGGAGCGGATGAAATCCTTGCGCGGCATGCGCGCGGTGACGGTGGCCAGGTTCAGCACGCGGCGCTCATGGCTCTTGATCTCGGCCATGGTGTCGCGCAGCTGCTTGGTCAGCACGTCGGTCAGCGGCAGCGGCAGCTTCAGGGTGACGAACACGGCCGACATCTCTTCGCGCAGGCGCGGCAGGTTCTTCTTGTCGCCCTTGCCGGCGGCCTTCTTGAAGGCATTGAAGGCATCGCTCAGCGCCTGCATGCGCGCGGCGACTTCCTCCGGGTCCGGACCGGTCGGTGCGGCTTCCTCATCGGCGCCGTCGACATCATCGTCCTCGTCCTCGTCGGCTTCGGCGTCGGCATCGTCGCTGTCATCGGCGGCGGCCGCCGGCGGAGCCGGCTCTTCGTCGGTCAGGTCGTTGAAGCCGACGATCACTTCGGCCAGGCGCTTCTTGCCTTCCTTGTGGGCTTCGTAATCGGACAGCAGCGATTCGACCGACACCGGGAACTGGCCCAGTGCGGCCTGTACCTGGCCCAGGCCTTCTTCGATGCGCTTGGCGATGGCGATTTCGCCTTCGCGGGTCAGCAGCTCGACAGTACCCATTTCGCGCATGTACATGCGCACCGGGTCGGTGGTACGGCCACCTTCGGTGTCGAGCGCGCTCAGCGCGGCAGCGGCTTCTTCGGCCGCGGTGTCGTCGACTTCGCGGTTGCCGGTGTTGCCGTCGTTGAGGAGGAGAGTCTCCACATCCGGCGCAACTTCATGGACATCAATGCCCATGCCGTTGATCATGCCGATGATGTCTTCGATCTGTTCCGGGTCGACCATGTCGTCCGGCAGATGGTCATTGACTTCGGCGTAGGTCAGGTAGCCCTGTTCCAGGCCCTTGCTGATCAGTTGCTTGATTTCGGATTGGGCAGGACGTTCGTTGGCCATGTAGTGCTCGCGCCACCGGCTGGGTAGGAAATAGGGAACGTAGCATTATACCAGCCCGGGGCCCCGCCTGCCGGGCGGTGGTCCCGGCGGCTTCAGGGCCTGAGAAGGAAGGTCACGGGACCATCATTGACCAGGCTGACGATCATATGGGCACCAAAGCGGCCCGTTTCCACCCCTGGCGCGTGATTTTCACGGCAGATGTCGACAAATCGATTGAACCCGCGTTCAGCCTCGGCCGGCGGCGCCGCAGTGGTGAAGCTGGGGCGCATGCCCGACCGGGTGTCGGCCGCCAGGGTGAACTGGCTGACCAGCAGCAGGCCGCCGCCGGTATCGCGCAGCGAGCGGTTCATCTTCCCGGCTTCATCGGCAAACACCCGGTAGCCCAGCAGGCGCTCGGCCATGCGCTGCAGCTGCGGCTCGGTGTCGCCCGGCTCCATCCCCACCAGGGCCAGCAGGCCAGGGCCGATCTGGCCGACGGCCTCGCCATCGACGTGGACGGCGGCCTGGCTGACGCGTTGGATCAGGACGAGCATCTGTGGGTTTCCGGTCGGGGGGCCGGCCACGATAGCAGCGCCCTTGGCTAAACTTGCGTGGATGAACCCGCAACGCAAAGCCCGGCTGGCCTATCGCGCCACCACCCTGTTCACGCGCCTGCCCTGGCCGCTGCTGCGCGGCGTCGCGCAGGCCCTGGCCTGGGCCTGGATCCGTCTCAACGCCCGTGAGAGTCGCGTCACCCGCCGCAACCTGGAGCTGGCCTACCCGGATCTGGACCCCGTTGCGCGCGAGCGCCTGCATCGCGATCTGCTGCGCTCCACCGCCCTGCAGGCCATCGAGACCCTGCGCCTGTGGAGCCGCCCGCCGGCCGAGAACCTGCGCCTGCACCTGAAGCAGCGTCAAGGTGAAGCGCTGTATGACGCGGCGCTGGCCAGCGGCAGGGGCGTGATCGTGGCCGCGCCGCACTTCGGCAACTGGGAGCTGCTGAACCAGTGGCTGGCCTCGCGCGGACAGATCGCCATCGTCTACAAGCCGCCGGAGGATGAAGCCAGCGACGCGTTCCTGCAGCTGGTGCGGGGTGGCCAGAACGTGCAGCAGGTGCGCGCCGAGGGCCCGGCGGTGCGCCAGTTGTTCAAGGTACTCAAGGATGGTGGCGCCACCGGCATCCTGCCGGACCAGCAGCCGAAGGCCGGTGACGGCGTGTTCGTTCCGTTCTTCGGTGTGCCGGCGCTGACCATGACCCTGGTCAACCGCCTGGCCGAACGCACCGGCGCCATCGTCCTGTATGGCTGGTGCGAGCGCATTGGGCCGGACATGGAATTCGCCCTGCACGTCGAGCCGGCCGACCCCGCAGTGGCCGACCCGGACCCGCAGACTGCGGCCACCGCCCTCAACGCCGGGATCGAACGCATCGCCCGCCGCGATCCGGCGCAGTACCAGTGGACCTACAAGCGCTATACGCTGCGGCCACCGGGCAGCGGCGAGGATGACCCCTACGCGACCGAGGAACACCCCCACTGAGTCCCACCGTGCCGCCCTGCGACCGGCGGCCGCAGCACGTTGAATACGACGCCGGCGCCCCCATAGAGACTGCGATGTCCGCCTCCCCCGGTCCTGCCATGCCTGCTGCCTCCTCCCTGTTCGGCGACCCGGCCGCGATCCGCTGCGAGCGCGCGGTCGCGGAACTGCGCGCCGGTCGCCCGGTCCTGCTTCACGACGGCCAGGGCCAACGCCTGGCCGTGATCGCGCTGGACAGCGCCACCGCCAGCAGCTTTGCCGCCTTTGCCAGCGCAGCGCGCGAGCGTCATTACCTGTTCCTGACGGCGACCCGCGCCCGCGTGCTGGGGGTGGAGGCACCTGACGGTGTGCGCCTGCCGCTGGCCGGTATCGCCTTCGACGCCCTGCCGACGCTGGGCTACCTGCGCGAGCCCGGGCCGATGCCGGCTCACTGGACCGCAGGCGATGCCTTCGATGCCGGCGCGGTTGAACTGGCCCGCCTGGGCCTGCTGCTGCCGGCCATGGTCGCGGTGCGCCTGGATGCGGATGATGCGACCTTCGACGGCGCCGCCGACGTCGCCCTGTGCGACCTGGCCGAAGGTGCGGCGCACGCCGCCCACGACTATGAGCTGGTCGCCCGTTCGCCGGTACCGCTGCGCGATGTCGGCATGACCACCTTCGCGGTGTTCCGCGGCGGCGTTGCACAACGCGACCAGGTGGCGATCATCGTCGGCGACCCGGACCTGTCTGCCGTGGTGCCGGTACGCGTGCACTCCTCGTGCCTGACCGGCGACCTGTTCGGTTCGCTCAAGTGCGACTGCGGGGACCAGCTGCGACGCGGTCTGCGCAAACTGAAGGAACTGGGCGGCGGCGTGCTGCTGTATCTGGACCAGGAAGGCCGGGGAACGGGCATCGCTGCAAAGATGCGCGCCTATGGCTACCAGCACGACGGGCTGGACACGATCGACGCCGATGCACAACTGGGCTTCGGCGCCGATGAGCGACGCTATGGCAGCGCCGTGGCGATGCTGCGCGGCCTGGGCATCAGCCGCGTGGCCCTGCTCAGCAACAATCCGACCAAGGCACAGCGCCTGCGCAATGCCGGCATCGAAGTGCTGGACTGCATTCCGGTCACTGGCGAGATCACGGCCGAGAACGAACACTACCTGCGCACCAAGGCCGACCGTGCCGGCCATCTGCTCGATGTCGATGCACTGATCCAGGCGGCGCAGTAGCGCGCCCGACCTGCTACCGTCTGCGCGGTGCGGCTGCGGCCGCCCCGCCTGCCCTGCCGCCCGACGGAGCCCGTGTGACCGACCAGCCTCTTCCTGCTGTGCCCATCAACGACTGGCAGCCGCTGCCGGCCCGCGCCGCACGCCTGGCCGCGCTGGAAGGCGCATTCGGTGGACTGTTCGTGCCAGGCGCACCGCTGGCAGCCGCGTGGTGGTTCTTCGATCTGCCTGCCGGGCTGTGGGGTGCAGCGTCGGGCCTGCTGGTCGGCGCCCTGTTCGGCGCGTGGCTGGGCCATCGCCGCCTGACCCGCACACGCTGGCGCCTGGACGCACAGGGCCTGGGCCTGCGCAGGGACCTGATGTGGCAGACCGAAACGCAGGTACCGGTCTCGCGCGTGCAGCACCTGGATCTGCGCCGTGGTCCGCTGGAGCGGCGTGCCGGCCTGGCGACGCTGATCGTGCACACCGCAGGCACCCGCCTCAGTGCCGTGACTGTCAGCGGCCTGGATGATGCCGACGCCGAACGCCTGCGCGACACCCTGGCCCACCAGCTCGACCAGGACGCCGACGCCCTGTGAGCCAGCCACCGCCCCTGCCGCCCCCGCTGCCACGCGGCGGCGACGAACAGCGCCTGCACCCCTGGTCATGGCTGTTCGTGCTGCTGATGCAGCTGCGGCACTACTTCCTGCCGTTGGTCGCGCTGCTGGTGTTCGGCCAGCGCGGCGACCGCGACCCGCTGTGGGCGCAGTTGATGCCGCTGCTGGCCATCGCCGCGCTGGTGGTGGTCTCGGTGCTGCAGTACCTGAGCTACCGCTACCGCATCGGCAGTGATGCGATCACCGTGCGCAGCGGGCTGCTTGCGCGCAACCGCCGGGAAATTCCCTTCGCCCGCATCCACAACGTGGAAGTGCGGCAGAACCCGTTGCACCGGCTGTTCGGCGTGGCCGAGCTGCGCCTGGAGTCGGCCGGCGGCGTGCGCCCGGAGGCAGAGATGCGGGTGCTGCGGTTGGACCAGGCATTGGCACTGGAGCAGCTGGTGAAGCAGCGCGGAAAGGCGCCTGGCAACGCACCGGCTGCCACCGCCGACCCGACCGATGAAGTGCTGCTGCGCATGTCCACTGCCGAAGTGATCCTGCTGGGCCTGCTGTCCAACCGCGGCTGGGTGCTGTTCGCCGCCGCCATCGGTGCGCTGCTGCAGGTGATCCCGCGCCGTTCGCTGGACGGCGTGATCTCCAGCGGAGGACGCGAGGCATTCGGCTACGCCAGCCAGCTGCACGAGGGCCTTGCCGGCCTGCTGATCCTGGCCGCGCTGGTGCTGGTCGCAGGCTGGCTGCTGATGCGCCTGCTGTCGGTGGTGCTGGCCCTGCTGCGCTATGCCGGCTTCACCCTGACCGAGCAGGAACACCGGCTGACGGTCGCGGCAGGCCTGCTCAGCCGCACGCGCAGCAGCGTGGCGCGCCGGCGCATCCAGGCCTGGACCCTGCGTGAAGGCACCCTGCAACGCTGGTTCGGGCGGCGCCAGCTGCAGATTGACAGCGCTGCCGGCGGCCCCACCCGCGAGGAAGATCGGGCGCTGCGCGAACTCGCGCCGCTGGCACCGGCCGCCGACTGCGATCATCTGGTGCAGCACCTGCTGCCTCAGCTGCAGTGGCCGCCCGCGCACTGGCAGCCGGTGCCGCAGCGCGGCTGGTGGCGGTTGTGCCTGGGCAGCGTACTGCTGGTGCCGTTGCTGGCCGCCGCGATGTACTGGCGCTGGGGAACACCCGGCCTGCTGTTGCTGGGCTGGCTGCCGGTCGCGCTGTGGGTCGCCCATCGGCAGATGGCGCGCATGGGCTGGCATCTGGATGATCGCTACGTCGCGGTGCGCGGCGGATGGTGGAGGCGCTGGTGGCGCTGGGCGGAACTGGACAAGCTGCAGGGCCTGCGCCTGCAGCGCTCACCGCTGGACAGGCTGCTGGGCACGGCCAGCCTGCAGTTGGACACCGCAGGCGCGCATGGTGATGTGGCCCTGGCGCTGCATTACCTGCCGCACGCACAGGCACGGGCGCTGATGGCGCAGCTGGCCGCCGCGCTGCCGCGCCGCAAGCTGCGCTGGTGACCCGTTGCCGCCCTTCCACGCCTGGCGTGGATCTACTGTAGAGCCGAGCCCATGCTCGGCTTGCCACAGCCGAGCGTGGGCTCGGCTCTACATCCCCCGATCACCGCTGTGATGGCCCCCAGTAGCCCAGATCCCTGCGGATCTGCAGGTCACGCATCCAGCTGCCGAAGGGTTTGCGGCGCAGCGCGCCCATCTCGCCGGACAGGAAATCCTCGGTTGCGGCAATCACCCGCTCACTGGAGCGGCCGTCACGGTACGGATGGATCGCGTCGGCATAGCGCACGATCTCCGCCTGCAGGGCGGCATCCGGGTGCAGCACGCGCTGCAGCATGACGGGCAGCTGCGCCGGCACGTCGAAATCGATCATGTGCGGTTTCGGGACGCGGTTGCGGAAGGTCACCACCGGCTTGTGCTGGACGATGAACTCCGAAACGATCGAAGACGTATCGGACACCAGCACATCAGCGGCGCGCTGTGCGGCCATGACCTGCTCCGGTTCGATGAAGCGGGCATTGGCGCCGGCCAGCGCACGGTAACGCTCGAACAGCTCCGGCGGGCACTTCGGGTGCAGGGTCAGCAGCCAGTAGCGCTCCCCGGCCGCGATGTCGGCGGCGATCTGCGCATGCAGGTGCGGGGCGGCGCTGAGCCGCTCGGTGAAGGTCGAGCCGAACAGGATCACCGGACGACCGCCCGCCGCTGCGCGCAGCGCGGCGCTTTCGCCACCATCGTCGCGGAACAGCGGGTCCAGCTTCGGCCAGCCGGTCTCGGCCACCGCGAAGTGACCCTGCAGGGCGGCGATGTCGCGGAACGGCGCGGTGGTGGCCGGGCCCTGGGTGCAGTACAGGTCGAACATCCCGCGTACCCGGAAATGGCCACGTGCGCTGTCGCGCTTCTCCACGTTGAAGCCATGGAACAGCTGCACCTTGGCACCGGACAGGAACGTCGGCACCCAGTTGGCCGCGCTGTACACCGCGCGCGGGCGCATCGCCAGGGCCTGCTTCAGGCCGATCACGGGCACGCCCGGCAACTGGCTGCCGGCGGCGCCACCTTCGAACCAGGCAGCCACCTCCTGCCCGGACGCGTGCAAGGCCTGCGCCAACGGGGCGAGAATAGGCAGCGCATAGCGCTCCGTCGCAAACAACAGGTACCCGGCCATCATGTCCTCCACGACCGCTCCCATCGAACGGCCTCGCATCTCGGCGTGCATTATCGCGTTCAACGAGGCCGGCCGCATCGGCGACTGCCTGGCCTCGCTGGCCTTCTGCGACGAGATCATCGTGGTGGACTCGTATTCCAGCGACGCCACCGTGGCCATCGCCGAGGCTGCCGGTGCCCGCGTGCTGCAGCGGCCGTTCGATGGCTTCCGCAGCCAGAAGGCGTTCTGCGTCGAGCAGGCAGCACATGACTGGGTGGTGTGCCTGGATGCCGACGAGCGCATCAGCCCGGAACTGCGCGCCTCCATCGAACAGGCCCGCGAGGGGGGATTCAGCGGCCACGCGGGCTACCGCTTCGCCCGCCTTTCAGAGTATTTCGGCCGCTTCCTGCGCCACGGCAACGCCTATCCGGACCGGGTGATGCGCCTGTTCGACCGCCGCCGCGGCGGCTGGCGCGGCACCCGTGAGATCCACGAGGCCGCCAGCGTCGATGGCAGCGTCGGCACCCTGCGCGGTGACCTCATCCACTACCCCTACCGCTCGCTGCAGCAGCAACTGGCCAAGACCGAGAAGTACGCGCGGATGATGGCCGAGCACGAGTTCGCACGCGGCAAGCGCGCCACCCTGGGCAAGCTGGTGCTGGCACCGGCCTGGCGCTTCTGGCGGGGATTCATTTTCCGCGGCGGTTTCCGCGATGGTTGGCACGGCCTGGTCTATGCCTACGTGCGTGCCAACTACGTGCGGCAGAAGACCATCATGCTGTGGATGCTCGGCAACGGTCAGGCGGTGGCCGACCCGCCGCAGCCCTGATCCGCCGGGCATGGCCGGCGCGACCGCTCCCGTGCACCTGCGTGCGCCGGGCATGGCGGTGCAGGGGTAGCGCCGGGCCATGCCCGGCGGCGGGGCGTCAACCCGCGTTGGCCCCGCGGTGGCGGGCACCTTCCAGGATCGACAACCCGGCCAGCAGGCCGACGATGGTGACGTAGAAGCTGGCCGTCATCTGGTGCGCGAACATCGACTGGGTCAGCCCGCACAGCACGTACGTGGTCACGATCATGATCCCGGCCGCGGCAGGCCCGCGGAACGTACTGCGCCCGCTGCGCCGATGCAGGCGCACGAACACCCACAGCGGAACGCCATACACCGCCAGCAGCAGCAGCAGGCCGGGCATGCCCTGGGTGGCGGCCCATTCGGCTACGTCGTTATGGGCATGGCCAAGGTGGCAGCGCTGTTCGTCCGGGTTCTCGCGGCAGACCGGCACACGCTGCATCGCGTCATCGAAGTGGCCGATTCCGACACCGACCAGCGGGTGGTCCAGGAAGGTATCCCAGGCAACCTGCAGACGCTCCACGCGGGCACCGGCGGAAGAGTCGCTGTCGCCCTGCTCCATGCGCTGCATGTCGCTGTGCAGCTCGCTCAGCCGCACCTGGTGACGCAGCTCGGGCACCGACAGCAGCAGGGTGGCGCCAATCGCCAACATGCCTGCCAGCACCGACAGGCGGGCGGTGCCGGTCCGCCAGCGCAGGCTCAGCGCCAGCACCACCAGCAGGGCCAGCAACGCCGCGAACACGCCACGGCTGCCGGTCAACACGATGGTTCCACAGCCGGCCGCCATGCCGACGATCACCAGCGACCAGCGTCGCGAAGGTCGGCAGAACACCAGCAGCACCATCAGCACCATCACGATGTCGGCCAGCACGATGGCATTGGTGAACAGCTCCGCACGCGGAGCCCCCTGCAGTACCTGCCACAGCGACATCGCGAAGGTGGCGACCAGCCCGGCCAGCGCGCCACGCCAGAGCCAGCGCAGGTCCGGGCGCAACGCGCAGACCCACAGGGCGATCCAGGGGATCACCACGAAGCGCGAGCGGTTGTCGACATCGCGCAGCCCCTGCTCGAACAGCAGCACCGACAGCAGGCCCAGCGCCAGCACCGCGAGCATCAGCCAGGTCAGCACCTTCACCGGCTGCCCGCCCATGTGCCGGGCGCGCCACAACAGTTCCGGCGCCAGCAGCGTGCTGGCCAGCAGCAACAAGCCATACGGTAGCAGGTTGATCGGCACGGTAAGCACCAGCGCCGGAAGGCAGAACAGACCGATCTGCGCCAGCCAGTGCGCCGTGCGCTGCCGACCGCCGACGGGGGCACCCGGCAGGTCGCCGGCCGCGGGGTTCAGGTTGTCCGGTGGAGCTGGCACGTCGGAAGTTTCGCTGCGGGTGTGCGGGAAGAACGGGGGCGGCCACAACGGCCACTCCCAGTGTGCTGTTTTACTGCCTTTGTCGCCTGTTGGGCAGTCTGGACAAGCGTGGACACAGGCCGTTATCCCCGTTCCTGCAAACGCCGTTCACGTTCGCGCTCGCGATCGCTGGCCTGGCAGGGCGCGACCACCGCCTCCGCCGGCACCAGCCACCAGCGGCGACGATTGGCCACGCCCGCCGGTTCGGCCCGGTCGCGGTCCACGCACGGCAACATGGCGTCCTCCTGCACCAGCAGCCAGCGCCGCGCCGGCACCAGCCGCTGCCAGCGCGTCGCCGCCTGCAGTTGTTCACCCCAGGGGGTGTTGAAGCCGAACGTGGCCGCCGGTCGATCGGCCATCAGCAGGTTCTGTTCCTTCCAGGCCACCAGGCCCAACTCGGCCTGCGGGCCGATGCGCTCCCCCACATGGCGCATCAGGCCCCGCGCCGAACCCGAATCGTTCAACAGCGGGTAGCCCACCAGGCTGTACAGCACCCACACCGTGGCCAGGGTCGACACCATGGCCAGATGACGCCGGCCACGGCCAGACAGCAACAGGCTGGCCACACCGCAGGCGCCCATCGCCAGCGCCGCCCAGGCCAACGCATCCATCACGCCCGGTGCCAGACCACGTTCGTGCTCCAGCCTCGACTCAAATCCCGGCTTGCCCAGCAATGCCAGTGCGCCTGCTAGCAGCGTGCCGAGCGCCAGGGCTAGCGTGAACAGCCCCAGCAGTGCCTGCACGTCGCGACGACGCAGAAGGCCGGGCAGCAGCGGCGCCAGGGCCAGGCAGAACATCGGCAGCGCAGGGAGAATGTACACATCGCGCTTGCCCTCGGGAATCGAGAAGAACAGCACGATCAGCAACCACCACCCCAGCAGAAGCAGGTAGCGCGCGTCGCGTCGCTGCAGCCGGCGGCGCCAGGCCGGAATCGCCCACGGCAGTGCCAGGAACGCGGGAATCCACATCGACGGCATGATCGCCAGGAAGTACCACCACGGCTGGTGGTGGTCCCAGGACTGGGCATAACGCCCTGCGGTCTGCTGGAACAGGATGTCGTCCATGTAGGCGCGGTACTCATCCAGCCCGGTCGCCAGCGCCGCCAGCACCATCGGCAGCAGCCACAGCGCCACGGCCAGCAGGAACGCCAGCGGCGCCAGCCAGAAGCGCAGGTCGCGCGCATGCAGGCGCACACCGTTCCACCGCAGCGCCGAGCCGATCACGGCCGGAACGAGCATCAGCAGGGCGATCACGCCCACGCCCTTGGTGATGACGCCGATCCCGGCGAAGAACCAGCCCAGCCACCACCAGCGCCATGCCGGGCCCAGCAGCAGGTGGCGCAGCAGCCCGTAGTTGGCCAGGGTGATGAACAGCACCACCAGCGGATCGATCTGTGCCTTCTTCGCCTGGAAGGTGAACTGCAGTGCGAACAGCAGTGCCCAGCCTGCGTACAGGCCGACGCGTCGCGTCCACAGCCGATCGCCGAGATCGACCACGCACCACAACGTGCCCAGCGCAGCGATCAGCGAGGGCAGCAGGAACGCCAGCCGCCAATCGCCGATCAGGTGATAGAGCGTGGCCTGCCACCACATCAGCATCGGCGGCTTGTCCGAGTACAGCTCCAGGCCGCGATGCGGGAACAACCAGTGACCGCTGTCCACCATCTGCTTGGCGACGAGCGCGAAGCGCGGCTCATCCGACGGCCAGGGATCGCGCAGGCCGAGTCCAGCCCCCAGCACCAGCAGGGCCATCACCACGAACAACCACGTCTCTCGCGACGCGCGGGTTTTCAGCATGAGGACTTGAACGGCAGCGGATTCACACCGCTTTTAGCAGACGCGCGTAGAAGAATCCGTCAGCATCGCTGTCACCGGGCAGTCGTTGGCGTGCAATGCCTTCGCAATCCAGCCCGAACGCCTCGTCCAACGGCTGCGCCACCGCATCCGGGTGCCACTTCAGGAACGCGCGGATCTGCTCGATGTTCTCCGCACTCAGGATCGAGCACGTGGCATACAGCAGGACGCCACCGGGGCGCAGCATCGACCAGCATGCCTCCAGCAGCCGGGCCTGAACGCCGACCAGCGCATCGATGTCCTCGGCGCGGCGGTGGAACATCACATCCGGCTGGCGGCGGATCACGCCCGTGGCCGAACAGGGCGCATCGAGCAGGATCGCATCGAACGGCGTGCCATCCCACCACGCGCCAGGATCGCTGGCGTCTGCCGCCAGGGTCTGTGCGCCCTCACCGACACCCGTGCGCGCGTACGTGTCACGGGCACGCGCCAAGCGACGGGCGTCGATGTCCAGCGCCAGCAGGCGCAGGCTGGGATCACGCTCCAGCAGGTGCGCCGACTTGCCGCCCGGTGCGGCGCAGGCATCCAGTACCCGCGCCCCGGCGGCCGGCGCCAGCGCATCGGCCGCGCACTGCGCCGACAGATCCTGCACCGAGAGCGCGCCCTCGGCGAAGCCGGGCAGCTGGTTGACAGCGACCGGCGTCGCCAGCCGCAACGCGTCCGCACTGAGCGGACTTGGCTCGGCGACGATACCGGCCTCGGCCAGCACGGCCAGGACCTTCTCGCGGCCACCGTGCTGGCGGTTGGCGCGCAGCCACAGCGGCGCAGGCTGCAGGCTGGCGCTGAAGATCGCCTCGGCCTGCGTCGGCCAGTCGCGCTCGATGGCCTCGGCCAGCCAAGCCGGAAACGCATCTCGGGCCGGCTGTTCCGGGAATCCCTCACGCTGGGCGCGGCGCAGGATGGCATTGACCAGGCCCGCCTGGCGCTCACGGCCCAGCGCCCGCGCTGCGTCGACGGTGGCCGACAGGGCCGCGTGCGCCGGCAGTTCCAGTACGTCCAGCTGGGCGAAGCCGACCATCAGCAGCGTGCGCAGGTCTGCATCGCGCGCCGAGAGCGGCTTCTGCATCCACGCCTGCAATGCCGCGTCATAGGTACTGCGACGGCGCAGCACGGCAAAACACAGCGCTTCCAGCAACGCCCGATCACGGCTGTCGGCCAGCTTCGGCAGGGCCCACGCCAGTTCCGCCTTCAGCGAACGGCCACGGGTGAACACCTGGGCCAGCACGCGCGCGGCCAGCATGCGGGTGGCTGCACCCGGCGCCGCCCTGGCGATGGAGAAGTCATTCTGTTTCGTCACCGCTTACGCTCCCACGCGCAGGTCGCGACGGGCGTTGAGGTAATCGGCGGCAGTGATCGCCTTGCCACCTTCGCGCTGCAGCACGCGCAGGCGCAGCGCGCCCTGGCCGCAGGCAATGTCGATGCCTTCGCGGCCGGCAGCAAGTACCGTTCCCGGTGCCTGGCCGTGCTCCATCGCCTGCGCCACGGCGCCATGGATGCGCACGCGCTCACCGGCCAGCGTTGCTTCGGCGACAGGCCACGGGTTGAACGCACGCACGGTCCGCGCCAGCACCGCTGCATCCTGCGCCCAGTCCAGCTTCGCCTCGGCCTTGTCCAGCTTGTGTGCATAGGTCACGCCCTGCTCCGGCTGAGGCCGCGCGATCGGCTTGATGCCGGCGCGCAGCAGTCCCAGGCCATCGGACAACACCTGCGCACCCAGCTCGGCCAGCTTGTCGTGCAGCTGGCCACCGGTATCGGTGGCCGCGATCGGCAGCGCCTGGTGCAGCAGCACCGGGCCGGTATCCAGTCCGGCTTCCATCTGCATCAGGCACACGCCCGTGGTCTCGTCACCGGCCTGGATCGCGCGCTGGATCGGCGCCGCACCGCGCCAGCGCGGCAGCAGCGAAGCGTGCACGTTCCAGCACCCGTAGGTCGGGATGGCCAGCACGGCCTTGGGCAGGATCAGGCCGTAGGCCACCACCACCATCAGGTCCGGCTTCAGGTCACGCAGCTGCTGCTGGGCCGCTTCGTCCTTCAGCGATTCGGGCTGGTACACCGGAATGCCGCGGGCCACCGCCTCAAGCTTCACCGGCGAGGGGGCCAGGCCGCGACCACGACCTGACGGACGGTCAGGCTGGGTGTAGACGGCCACGACCTCGTGGTGGCGCGCCGCTGCGCGCAGCGATGACACCGCGAATTCCGGCGTACCGGCAAAGACAATCCTCATGGCTACCCCACTTGCAGGATGGATTCGTGCAGGAAAGAAAACGGCGCCGTCGGCCGGCGCCGTACAGCCCGCGCGCTGCGCGCAGGCACGGGCCACCCCTGCGGGCGGCCCGGAGCGGCGATCACGCCACGTGCTTGCGCTGCTTGGCCAGCTTCTTGCGGACCATCTCGCGCTTGAGCGGCGACAGGTAATCGATGAACAGCTTGCCGTCCAGGTGATCCATCTCGTGCTGGATGCAGGTGGCCAGCACTTCACCGGCCTCCATCTGCTGTTCCTGGCCATTGCGGTCAAGGAACTTCACGGTGATGGTGTCGGCACGGGTCACGTCGGCGAAGATGCCCGGCACCGACAGGCACCCTTCCTGGTACACCCGGCCCCCGTCCTTGGCGACGATCTCCGGGTTGATGAACACCAGCGGCTGGTTCTTCTCTTCGCTGACATCGATGACCATGAAGCGCTTGTGCACGTCCACCTGGGTAGCGGCCAGGCCGATGCCCGGCGCGTCGTACATGGTCTGGAACATGTTGTCGACCAGTTCCTGGAAGGCCGGCGTGGTCACTTCGGCGGCGTCGATCAACGCGGCCTTGGTACGCAGGCGCGGATCGGGGAACTCAAGAATCGGGAGGAGGGCCATGGCAGTTTCCGGATAGGGGGCCGGCACGCCGGCATACGTCGCAGATTCTAGCTGCAACGCTTGCCTTGCGCCCCGGTTTCTGGACTATAGTGCGCGGACCTGTTGGGGAATCAGGGCTTCACACCTATGTTGCTTCGTTTTCGTACGGTCGTCGCCGCGGCGATGCTGACCGTGGCTGCCTATGCTACCGCCGTGGAAGTGAATGGCGGGCACCCGGATACCTATGTGGTCCGAAAAGGGGACACGCTGTGGGATATCGCCGCGCGTTTCCTGCAGAAGCCCTGGCTGTGGCCGGAGATCTGGCAGGCCAACCCGCAGATCGCCAACCCGCACCTGATCTATCCGGGTGACGTGCTGAGCCTGGCCTACCTGGACCGTGTGACGGCCCAGCCCGGGCCCCGCCAGGAGGCCCCGATCGATGCCATTCCGCTGGCCCAGGTCGAGCCGTTCCTGAAGCAGCTGAGCGTGGTCGACCGCATCGACCACCTGCCCTACGTGGCGGGCCTGGAAGAAGACCGCCTGCGCGCCAGCAGTGGCGAAGCCGTGTACGTGCGCCTGGCCGATGCCCAGGTCGGGCAGCGCTGGGCCGTGGTCCGCCCGACCGTGCGCTATGGCGTGCCCAAGCCCACCGAGGACCTGACCGCCAATGGCGAGGTCACCCCCGGCAGCGGCAACCTGTGGCGGGCCTACAACGCGCCGACGCGACGTGCGCACCAGATGCTGGGCTACGAGCTGATGCAGGTCGGCACGGGCACCATCACCCAGGTTGCCGGCGGCAAGGTCGAGGCGTCCACCCTGGTGCTGGACAAGAACAGCGGCGGGCGTGAAGTCCGCGCCGGCGACCGGCTGGTGCCGGTCGAGGCAAGGCCCTACGACCTGCAGTTCGTCCCGCATGTGCCGGCGGCGGGCGTCGAGGGCGTGGACGTGCGCGTGCTCGCGGTGACCGACATGTTCAGCGTTGGCGGGCCACGCGATGTGATCGCCATTTCGGCGGGCCGCGCGCAGGGCGTGGACAACGGCACCGTGTTCTCGCTGTGGCGGCCGGGCCGCCACGTCGCGCACCGGATGAAGTACCCGGGGTCCTCGCGCATGGATGATTCGCTCAGTACCGGCGCCGGCCGGGTCTCGCTGCCCGACGAGTACGCCGCGCATGCGATGGTGTTCCGCACCTTCGACAACGTCAGCTATGCGCTGGTGATGCAGGGCGTGAAGCCTGTACGGGTGGGCTACAGCGCGCTGCATCCGGACACGAAGTAGGGTTGCCGGGAACATCCCTGACAGCCGCACGCGAAGGCGCCCTAGGGCGCCTTTGTTGTCTGCGGTCGATAGTGGGGGGGATGACCAAGCAGGCAGATGAGGCGCTGGTGCGCCTGGTGATGGCGGGAGGCGCGCTGGCGCCGCGGCGGGCACTGCTGCAGGGCGCGGGCAGCGCCGAAGCGGCCCTTGCGCTGGGCGTGGCCGGCTGGCGCGCCCATGGCTGCACCCCGGAGCAGTGCGCAGCACTGGAACGCCCCGATGCGCAGCGGTCGAAAGCCGCCCTGCACTGGCTGCAGGACGACCACCATCACCTGCTGGCCGTTACCGACCCGGCCTTCCCGCCCCTGCTGCCGGAGGTCCCCAACCCGCCGCTGGCGCTGTTCGTGGCCGGCGACCCCGGCCAGGCCGGGCGCCCGGCGGTGGCGGTGGTTGGCAGCCGCTCACCCACACCGGCCGGTCGGGCACTGGCGGCGCGTTTTGCCGGCAGCTTCGCCGAAGCCGGACTGGCGGTCGCCAGTGGGCTGGCGGCCGGTATCGATGCGGCCGCCCACCTTGCGGTGCTGGACGCCGGCGGCAGTACCGTTGCCGTCATCGGAACGGGCCCCGACCGTGCCTATCCGGACCACCATGCGCCACTGCAGGCCCGGATCGGCGCCGAGGGTGCCGTGCTCAGCGAGTACCTGCCCGGTACGGCTGCCCGTCCCGGCCACTTCCCCGCGCGCAACCGGCTGGTGGCCGGGCTGGCCCTGGCCACCGTGGTGATCGAGGCGGCGCACCGCTCCGGTGCCCTGATCACGGCGCGTCTGGCCGCCGAGGCCGGTCGCGAGGTATGCGCCGTGCCCGGCTCGGTGCTCAATCCGCGGGCGGCCGGCTGCCACCGCCTGATCCGCGAGGGAGCTGCCCTGGTGGAACGGCCCGAGGACGTGCTGGAGCTGCTGGCCCCGGCCCTGCGCCAGCAGCTGCCGGCCTTGCAATCGCGGCTGGCCACCCCCACTGAACAGGCAGTGCCAGCCGACCTGCCGGCACGCTGGGTCGGCGACCCTGACTACCAGCGGTTGTGGCAGGCCCTGGACCTTGACCCAATCAGTATGGATTCACTGATCACGCGCTGTGGATTGACGGCGCCGCAGGTGTCCTCCATGCTGCTGGCCATGGAACTTGCGGGAATCGTGGTCTGCGTACACGGCCGCTACTGTCGAACTCCCTAGTTTCTTCACCTCCACAGCGTCGCGCGACGCAGGCCGAGGGGCAATGAAAGAGAGCATCCTGGATGTACTGCTGTACCTGTTTGAACACTATTTCAGCGAAGATGCGGACCTGATCCGTGACCGCGATTCGCTCCAGAACGGCCTGATCCAGGCCGGATTCAGCCCTACCGAGATCAACAAGGCATTCGACTGGCTCGATGCCCTGGCGGCACAGCGTCCGAGTGTGGCCCAGGCGCGGGTCGATGGCCCGGTGCGCATCTATCACGGGCCCGAGCTGGACAAGCTGGACGTGGAATGCCGCGGTTTCCTGCTGTACCTGGAGCAGCACGGCATCCTCGATGCCGACCAGCGCGAGCTGGTGCTGGACCGGGCGATGGCGTTGGACCAGGACGAACTGGACCTGGACGATCTGAAATGGGTCGTGCTGATGGTGCTGTTCAACCAGCCCGGCGCCGAGGCGGCTTACGCCTGGATGGAAACGCAGATGTTCATGGACGAGCCAGAACCCCTGCACTGACCTTACACTTGGGGCATAGCGCATTCAGGAGCGTGCCCCGTGAGCGAGTGGTTCCATGCAGAAGGCAACCGGCAGCAAGGCCCACTGCCGGCAGAACAGCTTGTCGAGCTGTTCCGCAACAATCAGATCAGCCTGGACACCCTGGTGTGGCGCGATGGGCTGCCGCAATGGCAGCCATTGCGCAGCGTGGTGGATGAGCTCGGCCTGATCGTGCCGGCCGTCGATGCCGCCCGCGACGACCCCGGGCTGCAGCCCCCTGCCCCGCAGCCTCCGGTACTGCCGGCGGCAACCCCCTATGCCCACAGTGCGCCCGCGGCCGCGTTGCCGCCACCAAAGAAGGGCCTGTCCGGCTGCGCCCTGACCGCCATCATCGGCGGGGCACTGCTGCTGGTGGTGGTACCCATCGTGGCGATCCTGGCGGCCATCGCGCTGCCTGCCTACAACGACTACACGCTGCGCTCCAAGGTCGCCACGTCGCTGACCGCACTGCAACCACTGAAGGACCAGGTGCAGCATTTCGCCGACGAGGAAGGACGCTGCCCGGGGGCCAACGATGCCGGTTTCCCGGCGCCGGGGGACTTCTCCGCCGCAGGCCTGTCAGCGGTCCACATCGGCCGCTTCAACAACGGTCATTGCGGTATCGAAGCCACGCTGGCCGCGCCCGGCAAGACCATCGATGGCGATCTGCTGTGGCTGGAATACGACCGCGACAGCGGCCGCTGGGAATGCAGCGGCGAAAGCAACGACAAGTATCTGCCGCAGCAGTGCCGCGGCTGAGCCATCGGCACTACACCCCAAGCAAGGACGACCCAGGAGGGACACACAATGACTGAGTGGTATTTCGCCGAAGGACAGCAACGCCAGGGACCGCTGCCGGTCGAGGACATCCGCCAGCGCTTCCAGCGCGGCCAGCTGACACTGGATACGCTGGTCTGGCGCGAGGGCATGGCGCAATGGGCCGCGCTGCGGCAGGTGGTCGACGAGCTCGGCCTGCAGACCCTGGCCAGCGCCACCACGGCCGCTGACAGTGGCGGCTTCGACCTGCGCAGCGACTACCAGGCCATCGACAACGGCACGGCGCCGCTGCCCGGCACCGGCGCGCTCAGCAGTTCGCCCTACAGCGCGCCGGGCACCGCAGCCATGGCCGGCCACGCACAGCCGGTGATGGGCGGCGAAGTGGTGTACGCAGGCTTCTGGAAGCGCGTGGCTGCCTATGTGATCGACTACTTCGTGCTGCTCATCCCCGGCACGATCATCGGCGTCATTTCCGCCCTGGCACTGGGTGCGGGCATGGGGGCCGCCGGCAGCGGCGAGTCGGCCATCGAGATCATGGGCCAGCTGGTCAGCGGCCTGCTCAACCTGGTGATCTCCATGGTGTACTACACCTGGTTCCACGCCTCGCGCGGCGGTGCCACCCTGGGCAAGATGGCCGTCGGCATCAAGGTCGTGCGCAGCAACGGTGACCGGCTGACCGTGGGACGTGCCTTCGGACGCTACTGGGCCGCCGTGCTGAGCGGCCTGATCCTGTGCATCGGCTACCTGATGGCCGCGTTCACCGAGCGCAAGCAGGGCCTGCACGACATGATGTGCGACACCCTGGTGGTGGACCGCTGGGCCTTCACCGACCAGCCGCAGCTGCAACGCCGCGAGCTGGGCGTGGTCACCATCGCCGTCCTGGTCATCACCGCCCTGCTGGCCCTGGCCGGCCTGGTCCTGATGGTGGCGGCCATCGGATTCATCGCCAAGATGGCCTCCTGACCGGCCATCCTCACGCCTGGGCGCTTGACATGGAGCGTCCGGGCGTGATTCCTCTAATAAGGAAACCTGAACGCCCGGCACCCAACCGGGCGTTCAGTTTATGGATTTGCCCGTGGCCGCTTCACTAATGCGGCCGTTTGCTCCACCCTAGCGGCCCCTCCCCTGCGGCTCGCCCCACAGACACTGCTGCCATGCCCAAGCACCTGCTCATCGTCGAATCGCCGGCCAAGGCCAAGACGATCAACAAATACCTCGGCAAGGACTACACCGTCCTGGCCTCGTATGGGCACGTGCGCGATCTGATCCCGAAGGAAGGCGCGGTCGATCCGGACAACGGGTTCGCCATGCACTACGACGTGATCGACAAGAACGAAAAGCACGTCGATGCGATCGCCAAGGCAGCCAAGGGCGCCGATGACATCCTGCTGGCGACCGACCCGGACCGCGAAGGCGAGGCGATCAGCTGGCACATCGCCGAGATCCTGAAGGAGCGCGGGCTGGTCAAGGACAAGCCGATGCAGCGCGTGGTCTTCACCGAGATCACCCCGCGCGCCATCAAGGAAGCGATCAACCAGCCGCGGGCCATCGCCAGCGATCTGGTGGACGCCCAGCAGGCACGCCGTGCGCTGGATTACCTGGTCGGTTTCAACCTGTCGCCGGTGCTGTGGCGCAAGGTACAGCGCGGCCTGTCCGCCGGCCGCGTGCAGAGCCCGGCACTGCGCATGATCGTCGAGCGCGAGGAAGAGATCGAAGCCTTCATCGCGCGCGAATACTGGTCCATCGCCGCCGAATGCGCGCACCCGTCGCAACACTTCAATGCCAAGCTGGTGAAGCTGGACGGACAGAAGTTCGAACAGTTCACCATCACCGACGGCGATACCGCCGAGGCCGCCCGCCTGCGCATCCAGCAGGCGGCGCAGGGCTCGCTGCACGTCACCGACGTGGCCAGCAAGGAGCGCAAGCGCCGCCCGGCGCCGCCGTTCACCACCTCCACCCTGCAGCAGGAAGCCTCGCGCAAGCTCGGCTTCACCACCCGCAAGACCATGCAGGTGGCGCAGAAGCTGTACGAAGGCGTGGCAATCGGCGATGAGGGCACGGTCGGCCTGATCTCCTACATGCGTACCGACTCGGTCAACCTGTCTCAGGATGCGCTGGCGGAAATCCGCGACGTGATCGCCCGCGATTACGGCATCGGTTCGCTGCCGGACCAGCCCAACACCTACCAGACCAAGTCCAAGAACGCCCAGGAAGCGCACGAAGCGGTGCGACCGACCTCGGCGCTGCGCACGCCGGCGCAGGTGTCGCGGTTCCTGACCGACGACGAGCGCAGGCTGTACGAACTGATCTGGAAGCGCGCGGTAGCGTGCCAGATGATTCCGGCCACGCTCAACACCGTCAGTGTCGACCTGTCGGCCGGCAGCGAACACGTCTTCCGTGCCAGTGGCACCACCGTGGTCGTGCCCGGCTTCCTGGCCGTGTATGAGGAAGGCAAGGACAGCAAGAGCGCCGAAGACGAGGACGAAGGCCGCAAGCTGCCGGCGATGAAGCCCGGCGACCGCGTGCCGCTGGAACGCATCCTGGCCGAGCAGCACTTCACCCAGCCGCCGCCCCGCTTCACCGAGGCGGCACTGGTCAAGGCGCTGGAAGAGTACGGGATCGGTCGTCCCTCGACCTACGCCTCGATCATCCAGACCCTGCTGTTCCGCAAGTACGTGGAGATGGAAGGTCGCAGCTTCCGTCCGTCCGACGTCGGTCGTGCAGTGTCCAAGTTCCTGTCCAGCCACTTCACCCAGTACGTGGACTACGACTTCACCGCCAGGCTTGAAGACGAGCTGGACGCCGTCTCGCGCGGCGAGGAAGAGTGGATCCCGCTGATGTCACGCTTCTGGGAGCCGTTCAAGGAGCTGGTCGAGGACAAGAAGGAATCGGTCGATCGTGCCGAAGCCAGTGGTGCGCGCGAGCTTGGCACCGACCCGAAGACCGGCAAGCCGGTCAGCGTGCGCCTGGGTCGCTTCGGGCCGTACGCCGCCATCGGCAGCACCGCCGAAGATGCCGAGGAGAAGCCGAAGTTCGCTTCGCTGCGCCCGGGCCAGTCGATGCACACCATCACCCTGGAAGACGCGCTGGAGCTGTTCCTGATGCCGCGCGCGCTGGGTGAGGACAAGGGCGAACCGGTCAGCGTCGGCATTGGTCGCTTCGGCCCGTTCGCCAAGCGTGGCAGCACCTATGCCTCGCTGAAGAAGGAAGACGACCCGTACACCATCGACCTGGCCCGCGCCGTCTTCCTGATCGAAGAGAAGGAAGAGATCGCGCGCAACCGGATCATCAAGGAATTCGAAGGCAGTGACATCCAGGTGCTGAATGGCCGCTTCGGCCCGTACATCAGCGACGGCAGGATGAACGGCAAGATTCCCAAGGACCGCGAGCCCGCCTCGCTGACGCTGGCCGAAGTGCAGCAGCTGATGGAAGAAACCGGCAAGCCGGTGCGCAAGGGCTTCGGCGCGAAAAAGGCCGCTGCCAAGAAGGCACCGGCGAAGAAGGCAGCGGTGAAGAAGGAAGCCGCGCCGAAGAAGGCACCGGCCAAGAAGGCGGCCGCGAAAAAGGCGCCGGCAAAGAAGGCCGCCGCCAAGAAGGCACCGGCGAAGAAAGCGGCCAAGAAGGTCGTCAAGAAAGCCTGATGCGGGACAGCGCCCGGCCATGGGTCGGGCGCAGGCAGTGCAGTACCCGGTCCGCCGCCGCCTCGATGGCGCCGGTCCACCCCATCTGCACGCGGTGGGAGGATAATGAAGGCCCATGCCGGGCCCGTCGCCACCATGAAAGAACTCACCCTGGATTCTGCCGTCACCCTGCTGCGCTCCGGCGGCGTGATCGCCTATCCCACCGAAGCGGTCTGGGGCCTGGGATGCGACCCGTCGCACGAAGCGGCGGTGCACACGGTGCTGCGGCTGAAGCAGCGGCCGATCGAGAAAGGCATGATCCTGGTGGCCGCCGAGCTGGCGCAGCTGGAAGGCTGGGTACGCCTGCAGGCGTTGCCCGACGAGCGTCAGCGTGCAGTGCTGGCCAGCTGGCCCGGCGCCAACACCTGGATTCTTCCTGCCGGATCACGCGCGCCAGGCTGGATCACCGGCGAACACAGCGGCATCGCGGTGCGCATCAGCGCCCACCCGCTGGTGGCGGCACTGTGCCACGCGTGGGGCGGGCCGCTGGTCTCCACCAGCGCCAACCTGGCCGGCGAGCCACCGGCACGCAGCCGCGAGGAACTGGATCCGCGCCTGCTGCGCCTGCTGGACGGCATCCTGGACGGCCCGACCGGCGGCCTGGCCCAGCCGACGCCAATCCGCGATGCGCTCAGCGGCAACGTCCTGCGATCCTGAGCCGCCCTGTGGACGCGCGGATTGCGCCGCTCCGCCGGATCCCGCACGCTGCCTCCATGAGCCCGCTGCGCGCCGCCCTCTGCCTGAGCCTGCTGCTGCCATTGACCGCCACCGCCGGCGACGATGTGCGTGTCTACCGCTGTGTCGGCAGCAATGGCGCCGTGGCACTGCAGGACACGCCGTGCAGCAGCGGCCGCCAGGAAGTGCGCGACCTGCAGCGGCCGCGTGATCCGGCGCCGCAGGTGGTGCGCAGCGACGCCGCGCCCGCAACCAGCACGCCGCCGGCCGTGATCGAGCGCGAGGTCCGGCACGTCTACGTCCAGCCTCCGCAACCGATGTACGAATGCGTTACCGCCGACGGCGAGCGTTACACCAGCGACAGCAACGAAGGCAATCCACGCTGGGTCCCGCTGTGGACCACGGTCTGGTCGCCGCGCGGCCATTTCGGACCAGGCCATCCCGGGCCCCGCCCGGCCACGGGCGCATCGGCCGGAGGTCCGCCGATCTACCGGCCACCTGCGGTCGGCGTCGGCGTGCAGGTGCCGGCAGGCAACATCCTGGTCCGCGACACCTGCCATGCGCTGCCGCCGCAGGAAGTCTGTTCGCGCCTGCGCGATCGCCGCTGGGAGCTGGACCGCCGCTACAACAGCGCGCTGCAGAGCGAGCGCACCGCGATCAGCAACGAACAGCGCGGTATCGATGCGCGCCTGTCGCGCGACTGCGGGCGTTGAGCCCCTGCCCGTGTAGGCTGCACGCATGAGAAAAGCACTCTGGCTGGTTCTGGCGCTGCTGCCCGCAAACGCGCTCGCCGAGGACATGGTGATCTACCGCTGCGCATTCGGCAGCACTGACGTTCCCACCCTGCAGCGCACGCCCTGCCCCGAAGGCAGCACGCAGCAGATCCAGCGGGTACCGGCGCCAGCAGCGACGCCGGCACCGCGCGTGGAGCCGCCCGCCGGCGAGCAGACGGAGCTCGTCCCGTCGGCAGTGCCGTCGCCGGCAGCGGCGGACACGCCGCGCCGGGTCGACCAGGCGCGCACCATCATGGAAGCGGGCATGGTCGAACCCGCTGGTGGCGGCGACACCATTCTGGACAGCGCAGCGCTGCCGCCGCGGACGGACCCGGCAAGCGGCAGCGACAGCGCGCCACGGGCACCGCTGCCGCCGATCTTCCAGTGCAGCAGCGAGGAAGGAAGCCGCTACCTGCACGAGTACGAGGCGGCGCCGCCGCACTGCGTGCTGCTCGACGTACAGGGTCTTGGCGGTGTCACCCCGGCCAATGCCGCCAGCTGCGAAGTGGTACGCGACCGCTGCGAGGAGGTTCCCGAGATCCAGCGCTGCGGCAGCTGGCAGCAGCGCCTGCGCGACGCCCGGGGGCGCGAGCGCTTCGCCGCGCCGGAGAACCTCGACGCCGCGCGCAGCGAGCGCGAGCGTCTGCAGGCCGTGCTCGAGGCCAGCGACTGCCCGGTACCGGGGTGAGGACCTGCCGGCGTAGCGCGGGCCCAACGCGGTGACGGTCAGAACCCGTAGCGCAGGAAACCGCCGTCCACGGCGATGCATTCGCCGGTGACATAACTCGCCGCCGGCAGGCACAGGAAGCCCACGGCCGCGGCGACTTCCTCCGGCTCACCGATGCGGCGCATCGGCGTGCGATCGATGACTTCCTCGTAGTAGTCAGGGTCGGACAACGGCCCGGAGGTGCGGCGCGTGCGGATGTACCACGGCGCCACCGCGTTCACGCGGATGCCATCCTCGGCCCATTCCACGGCCAGGTTGCGGGTCATCTGGTGCATCGCCGCCTTGCTCATGCCGTACACCACGCCACTGCGCACATGGGTCAGGCCGGAGACGCTGCCGACGTTGACGATGGCCGACGAGGCGTGACGTGCCAGCAGCGGATGCGCATAGCGCGACAGTTCAAACGCCGAGAACAGATTGGTCTCGAAGATGCCGCGCCACTCGTCCTCGGTATAGTCGATGGCGGCGCGGGTGATGTTGCCACCCGCATTGTTGACCAGCACGTGCAGGCCATCGGCATGGTCCTCGACCCAGTCCAGGATCTGCCGGCGATCCTCGTCGTCGGAGACGTCGGCGGCAAGCGCGCGCACCTGCTGGTCGGGATAGGCGTCGGCCAGCTCGTCGCGCGCGGTTTCCAGCGCGTCGATGTCGCGCCCGACAATCATCAGGTCGGCACCGAAGCCGGCCAGTTCACGCGCGATGGCCAGGCCGATGCCGGCGCTGGCGCCGGTGATCAGTGCGGTCTGCCCGTCCAGTCGCCACCGTTGCTGGGTCATGTGTCCTCCCGGGCTGCGCCCGCTGTGTTCCGATGCAGAAAGGATACGCGCTCACGGCACGCCCCTGCCGGCGGTGCCACACTGGCCGCACGCCCGTCGTGGAGAGCCACCATGCGCATCCTGATCCTGTCCGTACTGCTGTCGGCGACTGTATTGCTGGCCGGCTGCCAACGCCCACCGGCACCGGACCCGGAACGGCCGCCGGAACCCCAAGCCCTGGCCCGTGCAGCGCAGCAACCGATCGATCGCGCGCGCGCCGTGCAGAAGACCGTCGATGATGGCGCCGAGCGCGAGCGCAGCGCGGAAGCCGACGCAGCGCGCTGATCGCCGCGATGGCGCTGTCAGCGGAGCGCCGCCAAACGAAAACGCCCGGCCAAGGGCCGGGCGTTTTCCGTCGATCCACGCTACGCGTGGCTGGCTGTGCTCAGAACCCGCAGAAGCAGTACGCCAGGGTCTTTACCGGAGCGCCGTTACCCTTCTCGCGCGCGGCGTTTTCGACGAAGCGCAGCTGGGTATCCACTTCCGGCATCGTGCGCGCCAGCATCATCCGCGCCACGCCCGAATCGGACAGCATCCAGGCACCAGTACGGCTGCCGGCAAACCCACTGACGAACTGCGCGAACGGGGTCGCGGCCTTTTCGATGTAACGCACGCGGAACTTGTCTTCGCCGCCCAGCTTGGCGCGGCTGGCGGCGTCGGCCACGGCGTCTTTCAGGCCACCGAAGGCATCGACCAGACCACGTTCCTTTGCCTGCGCGCCACTCCAGACACGGCCACGGGCCACCTCATCAATGGCCTCGACCGGCTTCTTGCGTGCTTCGGCGACACGTCCGGTGAAGTCGGCGTAGCCCTTGTTGATGACCGTCTGGATGACCTGGCCCACCGCCGGATCCATCGGACGGGTGACGTCGAACGCACCGGCGAAGCGCGTGGTGCCGACACCATCGGTATGCACGCCGATCTTGTCCAGCGCGCGGCTGAAGTTCGGGATCATGCCGAAGATGCCGATCGAACCGGTGATGGTCGAGGGATCGGCGTAGATGCGATCGGCATTCATGCTGATCCAGTAACCACCGGACGCGGCCAGGTCACCCATTGACACCACCACCGGCTTGCCGGCGGCCTGCAGGGCCACCACTTCACGGCGGATCTGCTCGGAGGCGAACACTTCGCCACCCGGCGAATTCACGCGCAGCACCACGGCCTTGACCTGCTCGTCGTCGCGCGCAGCGCGCAGCAGCGCCGACGTGGACTCACCACCGATGCGGCCGGCCGGCAGGTCACCGCCACTGATCTCGCCGGCGGCAACCACCACGGCCACCTGCGGGCGTGCATCCACCGGACTGCGGCGGGCGTCGAGCAGGGCCATGTAGCGACCGAAATCGACATTGCGGAAGCCGCCCTCAGCGTCTTCATCGGCCACGCCGCGTTCGATCATCAGGTCTTCGAACTCCTCGCGGGTCTTCAGCGCGGTCACCAGCTTCTGCTGCAGGGCGAACTTGGCCAGATCGCCACCGGCAGCCGCCACACCTTCGGGCAGCGTATCGATGCCGGCGGCCAGTTGCGCCGGATCCAGCCGGCGCGCCTTGGCGATGTCGCCCAGATAGCGCTGCCACACGTCGTTCATCCAGTACAGGTCGGCTTCCTTGGCCGCCGGCGAAGCAGCATCAAGCACATAGGGCTCGGCCGCGGACTTGTACTCGCCCACCTTGAACAGGTGCACGTCCACGCCCAGCTTGTCCTGCAGGCCGGAGCGGAAGTACTGGCGGTAGCGGCCCAGACCCTCGAGCACCACCGATCCCATCGGATCCAGGTAGACCTCGTCGGCCTGCGCAGCCAGCAGGTACTGCGACTGGCCCATGCTTTCGCTGTAGGCCACCAGCTGCTTGCCGGACGCGCGCAGGCTCTGCAGCGCGGCGGCGACTTCACGCAGCGAAGCGAAACCGGAGGGCTGCAGCTTGTCCAGTTCCAGCACCACGCGTTCGATCTTCTTGTCGTCGCGCGCCGACTCGATCACCCGGACCAGGTCACGCAGCTGGACCTCTTCGGCGCTGTTGTCGCCCACGGCCTTGGCCAGCGCGCGGCTGACCGGATCGGCGCTGAACTGCTCGACCAGGCGCCCTTCCGGTGCGATCACCAGGGTCGTGCGGTCCTGCAGCGATTTGCTGGCACCGGCGCCCATGCCGGCGGCGATGACGAACACCACCAGCAGCAGGAACAGCAGGCCGAAGAACACCAGGTTGAGGATCAACCGGCGGGTGAAATTCATGACGTCCCACAGCCCGATGAAGAAACTGGCGACGGGATTGCGACGCGCCTGGGGCAGCGGGGGCACGGGTTGATTCATGGAGCGCTCCGGATGGCTTCTTGCCGTGGTAACAGCATAGCCGGTGCCGTGTGAGGCGGCATCGGACACAAGTCAGGGGATCGCCCGTCACGGGGTGACGGGCGGAGGGTCAGGACAGCGCGGACTGGCCGATGCGCTGGCTGCTGCGACGCAGGCGCCAGCCCATCAGGATGGCGGCGGCAGTGAGGCCGACGATCAGGCCGATCCACATGCCCTGCGGGCCCATGCCCAGCCCCAGGCCGAGCCCGGCGCCGAGCGGCATGCCCAGGCCCCAGTAGGCGAACATGGCGATGAACATCGGCACGCGGGTGTCCTTCAGGCCGCGCAGAGCACCGGCCGACAGCACCTGGATGCCGTCCGGGAACTGGAAGGTGGCCGCGTACAGCAGCAGCGTGGAGGCCAGGCCGGCCACCGCCAGATCGTTGGTGTACACCCCGACGATGGCATCGTGGCCGAACAGCAGCACCAGCGCGGACAACGTCTGTGTACCCATGATGATCGCGTAGCCGGCCCAGGCTGCACGACGCACACCGAAGCCATCACCCCGCCCCACTGCATGACCCACGCGCACCGTGGTGGCCTCGGCCACGCCCATCGGGATCATGAAGCACAGCTGCGCCACGTTGATTGCGATCTGGTGGGCTGCCGCCTCGTTGGCGCCGAGGCGGCCGATCAGCAGCGCGGTGACGATGAACAACCCACCTTCCATCAGCACGGTGATGCCGATCGGCAGACCGGTGCGCAGCAGGTCCCAGATCGCCTTCCAGCGCGGCCACTCGAAGTGCGAGAACAGCTGCAGATGGGCGAATCGCCGTGTACGCCACAGATAGAGGGCGAATGCGCTTGCCTGCAACCACATCATCACCGCCGAGGCGATGCCCAGGCCCTCGGCACCCAGCTCCGGGAAGCCCAGCTTGCCGTTGGCCAGCACGTAGCCCATCGGCGCCAGCACCACCAGGCCGCCGAAGCCGATCAACATGGTCGGCAGCGTCCAGTGCATGCCCTCGCTGAGATAGCGCATGCAGAAGTACAGCGTCAGCGCCGGCCCGCCCCAGCGCACCGCATGCAGGAACGCTGTTGCGCCGGGCACGATGTCCGGCGCGATGCCGAAGGCGGGCAGCAGCGGCGGCACCACCGTGAGGAAGGTGAACATGATCAGGCCCAGGCCCAGCGCCAGCCACAACGCCTGCCGGAACAGCGGACCGATCTCGCGCTCGCGGCCGGCGCCGTGCAGCTGTGATACCGAGGCGGTCAGCGAGATCAGCGTGCCGATCGGAATCAGCATCGGCAGCCAGAGCAGGGCCGTGCCGATGGTCACGGCCGCCAGGGTTGAGGTGGCGTGATGACCGGCAATCACGTTGTCGACGAAGGAGATCAGGCCGGTGGAGACATGCCCGAGCACGAGCGGCAGGGCGAGCAGACCGGTGGCGCCGACTTCCTTGCTGAAGCGCGGCGTGGAGGTTGCGTTGGACATGGGATGCAGAACGCGAACTGCGGTTGCGCGCGAAGGGCACAGGCACCGGGTTGCGGGCCGTCATCTTACGCGCGCGGTGCGTTCATTCCCATGACATGGCGTGAACGCTGGGTTTGACCGCGCGCTTACTGGCCGGCCTGGCGCTTGAGCCAGGCGTCTCGTTCCGCAGCAGGTACGGCGAGGAACGCGCTGCGCACCGCATCGCGTTCCTGCGGCGGCGTGCGCTGGGCCACCAGCGCCAACTGCGCCAGCTGTGCCGGGCTGAGCTGGTGCAGCACGGCCAGTGCACTGTCGCGCTGCTGCGGTGGCAGGAAGCCGAACAGCCCATGCAGCTTGGGAAACTCCACGCCCAGTTGCGGCCCCAACCGCCAGCCATCGCGGAACGCCTGGTCCTGTGCCTGGAATTGCGAGCGCAGGCGCTCCTGCTGTGCGGCCGGCAGTGCGGCGAACCGCGTGGCCGCCTGACGGATGCGTTCGCGCTCGCTTTCCGGCAGCGCGCGCCAAGCGGCGTAGTCGGCGCGGCGCTGCCGCTGCTGCTGCGCGTCGAGCTGGACGAACGCGGTGGGTGCCGCCGATGGCGGGACCGCGGGCGTGGCCGCCGGCGCGGGTGGCAGTGGAACATTCAGGGTCTGGGGCGTTGCGGACAGCGACAACGGGATGGCCAGCAGCAGGCTGGTGATCACGGACTTATTCATCGGCGGCGGCGGTTTCCAGCACTGCGCTGGCCGGCTCTGGCCGGCTCGGCTTGGTCTGCGATTCGTCCACCGGCAGCGGACCACCGGCGGCCGTCCAGGCATACAGATCGGCCTCGGCCAGCAACGGATAATCGCGGTCGGCCAGCATTGCTGCGTCATCGTTGGCCGGGGCGCTGTCCGCCTGCGGCGTGGCAGCGACCGTGCTCGGCGGCAGCGCCTCGACCGTGACCGGGCCGGCCTCGGCAACCACCCCCTCCGGCAGCGGCGCATCGCTCACCAGCGACCGACCGCTCCAATGGCGCCAGCCCAGAGCGGCTGCCAGCAGTACTGCCACCGTCAGCAGCAGGATCGCCGGCCCGCGCCAGCGCGGTCGGGCATCGGGGCGCCGGCGCCGGGGGCTGGCAGCGCTCCGTTCATCGCGCTGCGGTGCCCTCCAGCTGGACGTCGGCACCTGCGGATTGCTGCTGGTGGCAGCTGCCGGCTGCTGCAGCTGCTGCAGGCGCTGCGCCGGCAGGTCGCGGATGCGCTGCTGCACCTGTTCGGCCAGGCCGCGCCAGGCAACGGCATCCGGCTGACCCTGGGCATCACGCGGGCAGGCATCGGCCAGCAGCTGCTGGTAGCCGGCCTCATCACGATCGAGTACCCGCGTGGCGATGTTCTCATCCAGGCTGCCGCCCACCCGCAGCAGCAGGGCCAGCCGTGGCAGCGGTGCCATGCCGCCCAGTGCGGCGAGTGCCGGCGGCCACTGGCCCGGGGCCGGCTCGCGCAGTGCCTGCCGCTGCCCCAGCAGGGTCCAGAAGCGGGTCGGCCACTGTGCCATCGGCAGATCGCTGGCAACGGCCGAGAAGGCGCGCATCACCGCCACCAGGGTCTGCTCGGCCCGGGCCGGGTCGCCGCATTGCAGCTCCGCCACTACCAGGGCACGGCGCTCTACGCCACGCAGAAACGCCGACAGCGCACCGGCCGCGGTCGAGGAAACAGGGGCGGGCACAGCGGTCATCGGTCACTCCAGAGGTCTGCCGGCATGATAGCGGCAGGCCATCGGCGCCCGGCAGGACTTGCGTCCGTGGGCACTTCATGCTGCAGGTTGTGCACAGCACCACGCTGGCGCCCGGCAAAACCGCGACATCTCGCTGAATTCACTCTGTTTCAGCAATGTTTCACACATAACATATTGATTTTAATAAATTTTAAAGTATGGCGATTTTTTGACCAACCGAAGGGCGAGGCCGTCGCCATCGGCGTCCTGCGCAGCCGTTGACCGGTAACGCACAGTGTTATCCACAGAACGTGTGGATAAGACTGAATCTCCAATGGACACCGATATTTAGGTGACATTTATGATTCGGCGACGTCCCCCGTGTGGGCCTTCCGGGCGGCATGCGGGTGCACACGGCCCGTTACACTGCCCCGATGCTCGACCCGATTCCGACCCTGCAGGTCGCCCTGCCCGTCCCCCTGCCCCGCCTGTTCGACTATCTGTCGCCGCAGGGCGATGCCCCGGACGTGGCGGTCGGCTGCCGGGTGAAGGTGCCGTTCGGCAACCGCGAACTCATCGGCGTGGTGGCCGGCCACGGCCAGGCCGACGACGGCCAGGGCCTGCGTCAGGCGCTCGCGTGGTGCGACCCCGCGCCCCTGCTGCAGGGCGAACTGTGGCAGAGCCTGCAATGGCTGGCCCGATACACCCACGCGCCGCTGGGCGAAGTGCTGAGCACGGCCCTGCCGGGGCCGCTGCGGCACGGCGAAGCCCTGCCCGACACCCATCATTGGGGCTGGCAGCTGACCGCCGCAGGCCACGCGCAGCGCGGCACGCTGCGCGCAGGCAGCCGCCCGCGGCAGTTGGCGGAACTGCTGGCCGACGCCGTCGTGGACGAGGACGTGCTGGGGGCGCGCATGGAGGACTGGCGCAGCGCGGCGCGCAGTCTCGGCAAGCGCGCACTGGCCGAGCGCGTTGCACTGAGCGTGGCGCCACAGCACGCGCAACCGCTGCCCGGCCCGACCCTCAATCCGGACCAGGCCGAAGCCGTTGCCGCGATCAACGCCGCGGTGGGGTTCCAGCCCTTCCTGCTCGATGGGGTGACCGGCAGCGGCAAGACCGAGGTCTACCTGCAGGCGATCATCCACTGCCTGGCCCAAGGCCGGCAGGCGCTGGTGCTGGTGCCCGAAATCGGACTGACGCCGCAGACCCTGGCGCGTTTCCGCGGCCGCCTGGGCATCGCCGTGCATGCGCTGCATTCGGGATTGAATGACAACGAGCGCGCGCGCGTCTGGGCAGCCGCCTCGCGCGGCGAAGCGCGGGTGATCGTCGGCACCCGCTCGGCGGTGTTCACGCCGCTGCCGCAGGCCGGCCTGCTGATCGTGGACGAGGAACATGACGGCAGCTACAAGCAGCAGGACGGCATCCGCTACCACGCGCGCGATTTCGCCCTGGTGCGTGCCAAGGCGCTGGGGGTTCCGGTGCTGCTGGGCAGCGCGACACCGTCGCTGGAAACCCTGCACAACGCCTATGCCGGTCGTTACCTGCACCTGCGCCTGAAGCAGCGCGCCGGCGACGCGCGGCCGCCACGCGTGCGCATCCTGGATGTGCGCAAGCGTCCCCTGCAGGACGGTCTCTCGGCCGAAGTGCTGGCCGGCATCGGCGAGCACCTGCAGCGCGGCCAGCAGGTGCTGGTGTTCAAGAACCGGCGTGGTTACGCACCGGTACTGCTGTGCCATGACTGCGGCTGGACGGCGCCTTGCCAGCGCTGTGATGCGCCGATGACCGTGCATGGCGGCGGCCGTCGCCTGCAGTGCCATCACTGCGGTGCGCGGCAACCGGCGCCACTGGCCTGCCCCGCCTGCGGCAGCCTGGCCCTGCAGCCACAGGGAATCGGCACCGAGCGGCTGGAGGAGCACCTCACCGCCGCCTTCGCCGAGTACCCGGTGGTGCGCATCGACCGCGGCACCACCGCCCGCCGCGATGCGCTGGAACAGCAGCTGGCCAAGCTGGGGGACCAGGCCGGCATCCTGGTCGGCACGCAGATCCTGGCCAAGGGCCACGATCTGCCCCGACTCACGCTGGTGGTGGTGGTCGGCATCGACGAGGGCCTGTTCTCGGCCGATTTCCGCGCCAGCGAGAAACTCGCGCAGCAGTTGATCCAGGTCGCCGGCCGCGCCGGGCGCGCCCGCGATCCGGGCGAGGTGTGGCTGCAGACCCACCATCCGGGTCATCCCCTGCTGGAGACGCTGGTCAACGGCGGCTACCACCCGTTCGCGCAGGCCGAACTGAACCAGCGGCAGGCCGCCGGCTTCCCGCCATTCGCGCATCTGGCACTGATGCGTGCCGAAGCGCAGCAGGTGGAGCACGCCAACGCGTTCCTGCTGGCTGCACGGCGATTGCTGGGCGAACAGGCGCTGGTGGAGGCGTACGGGCCGATGCCGGCACCGATGCCGCGCCGGGCCGGCTACCAGCGCACGCAGCTGCTGCTCTCATCGGCACAGCGCCCGCCTCTGCACGGCGTGCTGGCGCAGCTGGTACCGCAGCTGTATGCCTTGCCGGAAGCCCGCAAGGTGCGCTGGTCGCTGGATGTGGATCCGACGGATCTGTATTGAATGCAAGCGGAATCCGCCGGGCATGGCCCGGCGCTACCGTTACCGCGCGCGATTCCCGCTTACGTCAGCGGTGACATCACGCCGCGCTGGTAAGCGGGTCGCTCACGCAGCCGGGCGTACCACTCGGCCAGGTGGGGCAGGTCCGGACGCTGGATCGGCAGTTCATACCAGGCGTACACCAGTGAACCCAACGGGATGTCGCCCATCGCGAATGTCGCGCCCGACAGCCACGGCTGCGTGGCCAGCGTCGCATCGGCCATCGCCAGGTAATCGGCGGCGCGCACGATGGCGGCATTGATGCGCGATTCGTCGCGGTCTGCCGGCGCGGTGCGCATGATGCCCCAGATCAGATCGCTGTACAGCGGCGCCATCCGCGAGGTGCTCCAGTCCATCCATTTCTCAGCCTGTGCGCGTTCCATCGGATCCTCGGCGTACAGTGTCCCCAGCGCGTAGCGCGCGCTCAGGTAGCGCACGATGGCGTTGGACTCCCACAGCGGCAGGCCGTGGTCCTCGATCACCGGCACCAGGCTGTTGGGGTTCATCGCCAGGTATTCCGGCGTCTGTGTGCCACCGTGGCTGCCGCCCACTTCGATGGACTCGTAGGGCAGGCCGATCTCTTCGGCACACCACAGCACCTTGCGGACGTTGCTGGAATTGCGACGGCCCCAGATCTTCAACATGCGGGTATTCCTTGCGGGCAATGCGAGCGGCAACGATACGCCTGATCGGTGTACATGTGGGCGTGCGGAATGATGCGCGGGGGCGTCGGCCGGGCATGGCCCGGCGCTACCGGTTCTTCTTCGGCAGCGCGCGCACGTAGGACGACTTGCCATCCTTCTTCAGTTCGAACAGACCGATCGCCGCCAGCAGATCACTCAGCTTTCCATAGCCATAGTTGCGCGAATCGAACGAGGCCTGGTTGGCGATCTGGCTGCCCACCGGCCCCAGGTGCGACCAGCCGTCCTCGCCTTCCGCTGCGGACACGGCGCGGCGCAGCATCTTCACCAGACGTGTATCGCTGCGCATTTCCGCGCCGCTCTTGCGCGGGCGCACTTCCTCGCCGCTGCCCGTTTCACCGGTGGCCGGCTCGATGGCACCCGGCTCTGCCGTGCCCTGTTCCACTTCCGGCACGCTGGCATGGGCCTGGCCCAGTGCTTCCAGATAGGTGAATTTGGAACAGGCATTGACGAAGGGTTCCGGCGTCTTCTTTTCGCCGAAGCCATACACCTTCACCCCGTCGGTCAACAGACGCATCACCATTGGAGTGAAATCAGCATCGCTGGAGACGATGGCGAAGCCGTCGAGGTTGCGCGCGTACAGCAGGTCCATCGCATCGATCACCATGGCCATGTCCGAGGCGTTCTTGCCCTTGCTGTAGGCGAACTGCTGGATGGGCCGGATCGCGTACTCGTGCAGCACCGCCTCCCAGCCTTTCAGCCGTGGGCTCTTCCAGTTGCCGTAGGCACGGCGGACATTGGCCACGCCGTAGCGGGCCACCTCCGCCAGCACTTCGTCGATCTTCGATGCGGGCGCGTTGTCGGCGTCGATCAACAGGGCGATGCGCTTTTCCGGTTCGCTCATGGGCCTCTCGCTGGCGGTTGCCTGAATCCGAGTATCGCCGATCCGCGCGCACGCTGACGTGACAGGCCGCCGCCGTGCGAAGATGCCGGACGGTTCCCCATGCCCCCTGGAGTGAGTCGATGAGTCGTGAGCGCGTTCCCCACCTGGTCGTTGTCGGCGGCGGTTTTGCCGGCCTCTGGGCCACCCGTGCGCTGGCACGCGAACGCATCCGCATCACCCTGGTCGACCGCCGCAACCATCACCTGTTCCAGCCGCTGCTGTACCAGGTCGCCACTGCAGGCCTGTCAGCGCCGGACATCGCCGCACCGCTGCGCCACATCCTCGGCCACCAGCGCAACGTGGAAGTGCGGCTCGGTGAGGTCGTGGCCATCGACAGGCAGGTCCGCCAGGTGCGGCTGGCCGACGGCAGCACGCTGGACTACGACAGCCTGCTGCTGGCTACCGGCGCCACTCACGCCTACTTCGGCAACGACCAGTGGGCCGATGATGCGCCCGGCCTGAAGACCCTCGACGATGCCATTGCCCTGCGCCGCAAGCTGCTGCTGGCGTTCGAGCGCGCCGAAGCCGAACCGGACCCGGCCAGGAAGGCGGCGTGGCTCAGCTTTGCCGTCGTCGGCGGCGGCCCGACCGGCGTCGAACTGGCGGGCACCCTGGCCGAGATTGCACGCCATACGCTGCGCAATGAATTCCGCCACATCGATCCGGCCAGCGCCAAGGTGCGCCTGGTGGAAGCCGGTCCACGCGTGCTGTCCTCGTTCCCGGAAGTGCTCTCGCTGAAGGCGCGCCGGCAGCTGGAAAAGCTGGGTGTGGAAGTGCTGACCGGAACGCCGGTGAGCAACATCGACAGCCAGGGCTTCACGCTGGGTGACCAGTTCGTGCCGGCGCGCACCGTGGTGTGGGCGGCCGGCGTGGCCGCCTCGCCGCTGGCGCGCACGCTGGACGTGCCACTGGACCGTGCCGGGCGCGTGCAGGTGCAGCCGGACCTGACCCTGCCCGGGCATCCGGAACTGTTCGTGGCCGGCGATCTGGCCGCGGTGAACCAGGCCAACGGCAAGCCCGTGCCCGGCGTAGCGCCCGCCGCCAAGCAGATGGGCAAGTACGTGGCCGAGGTCATCCGTGCACGCCTGCACGGCAGGCCGGAGCCCGGGCCCTTCAAGTACGCGGACTACGGCAACCTGGCCACCATCGGCCGCATGGCCGCCATCGTGCACCTGGGGCGCCTGCAGCTGTCGGGCGTGCTGGCCTGGTGGTTCTGGCTGGCCGCGCACGTGTTCTTCCTGATCGGCTTCCGCAACCGCATCGTGGTGCTGCTGAACTGGGCGGTGGCGTATTGGAGCTACCAGCGCAGCGCACGCATCATCTTCGGCGATGACCAGGATGACCGCCGGCCGAAACGGTAGCGCAGGTCTGCAACGGGGTCAGATCCCTTTCCTGTGGGGATCTGACCCCACATGGTGTGAACCTACTGCTGCATCAGGCCCATTTCGTCAGCACTCACCTGCATATACATGAACGCAGCGGCCTCGTCGGACATTGACTGCCCCGGCGGAAGGCTGTCGAGCCACGCGGTGATACGCGCATGACGGTCTTTCAATGCATCGCCCATCGCTTGCTTCTCCGCGTCAGTGGCACGTTCCTGCATCTCGCTGCGCAGCAGGTCATCGCCGATGCCCCATTTTTCGGCGAGCGGAATCAGATCGACCAGTTCGGCCGGCACCAGATCGCGGCGTAAACGGGGCGTATTCGGCGCGGTCAGGCCACGCTGCGAGGCCAGCTCGGCGGCGGTACCGATCTGCCCGTGCTGAAGCGGCGACGGCGGTGCCGGTGTCTGCGTGCAGGCCTGCAGGGCCAAGCAGAGGGTCAACAGCAGCATCCAACGGACCTTCATCGGATCGATCCCTGTGTCGATGGTCGCAGCGATAATCGCATGGTCAGAGTTCCTGTCGTCGCATGTTGTGAATGTCCTGAACCTAGTGATGGCGGAGGGCCGGAGCCGAGCACGGCCCGTCTCTAAAGAATTCCCTCGGTCGGCGCCTGCAACCACGCCAGCTTGCGCTCGCGCGGTAGCTGTTTGAGCTGCCACTCGGCGCGCGAAGCCGCGGAGCGGTCCGGGTACTCACGCACGGCCAGGATGCGCAGCGGCGGGCGGGCCCGGGTGTAGCGCGCCCCCGTACCGGCGCGATGGGCCGCGAAACGCGCGTCCACGTCGGTGCTGATGCCAGCGTAGTAGCTGCCATCGCGGCATTCGAGCAGGTACAGGAACCACGGGCGGTGGGACGGGGCCATGCCGGGATTATGCCGTGCTGCACCGCAGCGGATATACTGCCCGCGAATGCAGGAGAGAGGCGCCGCGCTGGCGCCCGCCGAAGGCGCAGGCTCCCATGATCGCTCAGGCCGGTGGGCTGGAATCCCACCAACCATGCATTCGACTCGCCGAGCTGGAGAGAGGTCACCGGGCATGCCCGGTACGATCCGCCGAAGGGGCACGCGGCCTACGCCGCTGAACTCTCAGGCAAAAGGACAGCGGGAGCGGCACCGGTCATCGTCATCCCGTCATTGCGCAGGCAATGGCGGCGTCCGCGCATGGCCGGCCCCACCGCGTCCGGAGCCTGTTCCATGTTGCTGTCCATCATCTACCTGATCGCCATTTCCGCCGAAGCCATGACCGGCGCACTGTCCGCGGGACGCCGCCGCATGGATCTGTTCGGCGTGGTCATGATCGCCTGCGTTACCGCGCTCGGCGGTGGTTCATTGCGCGACATCCTGCTTGGCCACTATCCGCTGGGCTGGGTCAAACATCCCGAGTACCTCGGCTTCACCGTGTGCGCGGCGCTGATCGCCACTTGGGTCGCACGCTGGATGCACCACTTCCGCCGCACCTTCCTGGTGCTCGACGGCCTGGGCCTGATCGCCTTCACCCTGATCGGTTGCTCGATCGCACGCGAGGCCGGTCATGCCACACCGATCGTGCTGATCGCAGGCATGCTGACCGGTGCGTTCGGCGGCGTGCTGCGCGACATTCTGTGCAACGAAGTGCCCCTGATCTTCCAGAAGGAGCTGTACGCGATCATCGCGCTGCTGACCGGCGCCGCCTATCTGCTGCTGCTGCACTGGAACGTGCCCGATGCCACGGCCATCCTGTGCTGCCTGGCGGGCGGCTTCGCCCTGCGCCTGCTGGCGATCCACTACCGCTGGGAAATGCCGAAGTTCGTGTATCACGACGAAGTGCATTGAACGATGGCGTGTTCGCCGGGCGTGGCCCGGCGCTCCCCTTCGTGCCCTGCACCACCCCGGCGATGGACCTGGCGCTGTCGCTCATGCGCAGCGCCAGGCGCATCGCCGGTGCGGACGGGCCGGTCTCCAACTCCGACCGGCCCTGATCGCGGCCGCACCCCCGCAGGCGCAGGCCGCCATCCACACACATGCCGCGCTCAGGCGGCTTCTGACACCGTCACTTCGCGACGGGCGCGCACGGCCGCAGCCAGTCGCTCCAGCACCGTCACGGTGGTGTCCCAGTCGATGCAGCCATCGGTGATGCTCTGTCCGTAGACCAGCGGCTGGCCTTCCACCAGTTCCTGCCGGCCTCCCACCAGATGGCTCTCGATCATCACGCCCACGATGCGCTGTTCGCCGTCCTCCAGCTGAACGGCGATGTCTTCGATCACCTTCGGCTGGTTTTCCGGGTTTTTCAGGCTGTTGGCATGGCTGGCATCGATCATCAGCCGCGTCGGCAGCCGGGCCTTGGCCAGTGCCTGGCAGGCGTCGGCCACGCTGGCCGCGTCGTAGTTCGGCTGCTTGCCGCCGCGCAGGATCACATGGCAATCCGGGTTGCCGGTGGTCGAAACGATGGCGGTGCCGCCCTGCTTGGTCACCGACAGGAAGTGATGCGGGTTGGAGGCCGCGCCGACCGCATCGGCCGCGATCTTGACGTTGCCATCGGTGCCGTTCTTGAAGCCCACCGGGCACGACAGGCCGGAGGCCAGTTCGCGGTGCACCTGGCTTTCGGTGGTGCGTGCGCCGATCGCGCCCCATGCCACCAGGTCGGCGATGTACTGCGGCGAGATCACGTCGAGGAATTCAACGCCGGCCGGCAGGCCCAGCTTGTTGATGTCGCGCAGCAGGCCGCGGGCAATGCGCAGGCCCTTGTCGATCCGGAAGCTGCCGTCCAGGTCCGGGTCATTGATCAGGCCCTTCCAGCCCACCGTGGTGCGCGGCTTCTCGAAGTACACGCGCATGACGATCTCGAGCTCGCCGGCCAGCGCGTCGCGCAGCGGCTTCAAGCGCTGTGCGTACTCGATGGCCGCATTCGGATCGTGGATCGAACACGGGCCGACCACGACCGCCAGGCGATCGTCGCGGCCATGCAGGATCTGGTGCAGGGCCGCGCGCGAAGCACTGACGGTGCCGGAGGCTTCATCGTCACACGGCAGCATCGCCAGCAGCTGGGCAGGCGGTGTGAGCGGTTCGATGGTGCGGATGCGCAGGTCGTCGGTATGGGGGGGCATGGGGGAGGTCTCCGGTACGTAGGGGGTCCCCAGCGAGGCGGCATGAAAAAAGCCGCCAGGTTCGCTGGCGGCTTTCGGGAATGCGTCTGAAGCTTTCTTCAGGGTGAGCGCAGTCCTTCCTCCGCCAGTGGCTTCGGAAAGTAATACCAGTAAAAGCGGGTAGCGGCTGCGTTCATGGGATGTATTGATAGCACAGCTTCTGCGCAGCACAAAATGTTTCATCCGCAACTGGGGAAGCGGTTCAGCAGCACGGCGATCTAGCGGCTGCCATGCACTTCCACGTCCAGCAGCAGGCCCTCGTGGATATCGGCCCAGCGCTCCAGCACCTGGTCCAGCTCCCGCCTCGCCTCCTCCAACTGCTCGGGGTTGAGCAGGGACCGCGCCGTGTAGAGATCGGAGACCAGCCGCCGCAGGGTCGATTCCGGTATCGCCACCGAGGGCCCGTCCACATCCGGCAACTGCAACGCCGGGGTGTCGCCGGGAGGGCCGAACAGCGTGACCTGGAGCGTGCTCTGCATGATCGACTTCCCTGTGGGTAGACGTGGGCAATGCACTGTTTACCGCGTCTGGCGCACCAGCGCATGTGCCGTCACGCGGATCGCTCATGTCGTGACTGGACCGATTGTGCCCGCAGGTTGAGAACGCCTTTCCACACTTTCCACGCCCCGGCCTGGAGGCGGCCTGCAGGCACTCGATGCGCGGTTATACGGGCAACGGCATATGCGATACTTCCGCCGCGTTCATGACGTGTCGCGTACTGCCTTGGCATTCCACGCGGACATGTGCTCAAGATGGTTTGCCACCGGAAAAGGGTGGCCGGGTCGGCAAAGCCCGAGGAGATGTTGTTTACGCTTGTCAGCCGGCGTCGCCTTGCGCGGCGCCGGCTGGCAATCCGTCCGCGTTCCATGGCGGGCGGTGCGTGGGGGCGCTTGCGCCCGCCGGTATCAGCATCTCCCGGTCTTTGCCGCCACGTACCGTCCGCCACCTCTTCCGGTGGCGGTGTCGTCTGTCCTGTACGGAGCACACGCCATGAACACACCACACGTTCCCTTCCCCGGTGCCCACCCCGATCCGGCCAATGCCGATCAGGCGCCGTTCGATCCCAACAGTCTGGTCGCCCACCTGCAACGCATCGGCAGCGGTGCGGACGCCGATGGCCAACCCTGGCCCGAGCGCCATCCAGCGAACGGCCGACGCATGATGCTGGCCGATGCCGATGGCGCACTGGCCGGCCTGCGCATCGTGCAGGAGGTGCTGCTGGCCGCCGAACGCTGCCGCCAGAATGCCGCGCCCGAACATCACGTGAGCGACCGGGTGATGGAAGGGTTGATGCTGGCATCCCTGGGGCTGGCCACGCATGCGGCCGAACGCCTGCAGCCCCACTAGCCGCGTCCGCGCAATGTGACCGGGCCCGATGGCCCGGTCATGGTCCGGCACCCGCCGGATCACAGTGAACGCAGTGCGCGCCTGCGGATGTAGGCGTTGGCAGGGCTGTCGCGCTCGCGTTGCCAGCGTGTGCACAGGTCACGCAGCCACTGCGGCTGGGTCTTCCCGGCATCGTTGAGCCAGTTGCCGACGGAATCCTGCACATAGCGTTCGGGATCATCAGCCAGTGCCTCCAGCAGCGAATGCGCGTGTTCGGGATGCTGCTTGAAAAGAGCGATGTGCGCCGCCCAGACGCCACGGGGACGCAGTGCTTCACAGGCAAACCGGCGCAGATGGGCGGACGGTTCCTGCGTCCACGGCTGCAGGCATTCAAGCGCCAGCAGTGGCCCGGCAACGATGTCGGTGCGCAGCGCCAGCCACGCCCATTCGCGCACGCCGAAATGCGGATCATCGGCCAACGGGCGCATCTTCTCCAGCTTCACCGGCAGGGAGGCGGTGGCATCGCCACCGATCAGGTAGCAGGCCCAGCCGCGCACGGTGTCGGATGCATGCGACTGCCACTGTGCAGGATCACCCTGCCTGGCCTCACGCAACAGCGTTGCCGCCAGAACCATGCGCTGGGTAATGCCTTTGCTGGCGGCATCGCGCATGCATTGAATGGCAGTCTCCGGCAGCACCGCAACGGTCTGCAGCAACACCGCGAAGTCCACGGCCAGACATTCCGCCAGATGCGTGCTGGCGGCTGCCCCGGTATCCAGCTGATGCTTTCGCGCCGGGCTGATCGCTGCGCTCACTGCAGGTCCTTCCGTCCGCCGCCGGTGTGCTGCCACACCTTGGCCAGCAGCTGTGAGAGCTGCACCTGCTCGGCAGTGTCCAGGCCGTTGAACAGGCCCGCGATCCACTGCGTGTGCTGATTGAAGAGGTCTTCGGCCAGGCGCTTGCCCTGCGCGGTCAGCACGATCTGGAGGCGACGGCCATCGTCCGCATCGCTGCGCCGCTGCAGCAACCCTTCGCGCTGCAGGCCATCGAGCAGGCCGCTGATGGTGGCGCGGGTCACGCCTGCACGTTCGGCCAGCGCATGCGGCGACAGTGTGCCGCCGGCACCGTGCAGCAGGAACAGCACGATGAAGCGGCCTTCACTGAGCCCGTGCGGTGCCAGCCGGCTGGCGCAGTCGCGATCGATCGCCGAGGACAGCGACAGCAGCTGGAAGCACAGATGCAGCAGGGCGACATTGGCGTGGCCACGTCGCCGGGCCTCGTCCAGAAGGGCGCCATGTTTTGCCTCAAGCACAGTGATTTCCAATATGTTTAGGCGCCTAATCATATTCATGACGGGATGGAACGCAACACCTACGGGGCCTGCCGCCGGGCCCGGCCGGGCGCACTCCTCGCGCAGGGGGCTGCAAGCAGCCGAAGCTGCGGTAGCATCGCGCCACGTCCCGCCAGGAGTTCCACGCATGCGCCGTGCCGTCCTGCTGTTGCTGACGCTGTTCCCCGCCGCCGTAATGGCCGCTCCCCCTCCCGTGCCCTCCCCGGCCCGGATCGATGCCGAAGCCAAGCGCCTGATGCAGGTGGCTCACGCCCGCGGGATGGCAGTGGCCGTCGTCGACGGTGGCAAGGTCGTGCACGTTGCCGCCTATGGCGAGCGCAACGCTGCCGGCGAACCGCTGCAGACCGACACGGTCATGTATGCGGCATCGCTGACCAAGATGGCCTTCGGCCACCTGATCGCGCAGCTTGCACAGGACAAGGTGATCGATCTGGATGCCAGCATCGCCAGCGCGCTGGACAGACCGCTACCGGACTATCCGGCCGAGCCGAAGAAGTACGCCGATTACACCGTGCTGGCCGGCGACGAACGTTGGCGCCGGCTGACCCCGCGCCTGCTGCTCAACCATGCCAGCGGCTTTGCCAACTTTGCATTCCTGGAGCCGGACGGAAAACTGAAATTCCACTTCGATCCGGGCAGCCGCTATGGCTATTCCGGCGAAGGCCTGATCCTGCTGCAGTTCGTGCTGGAGCGCGGGCTGGGCCTGGACGTGGGTACGCTCATGCAGCAGCGCGTATTCGACCGCTTCGGCATGCCCCGCACCAGCATGATGTGGCGCGAGGATTTCGCCACGAATCTGGCCGACGGCTGGACCGCCGAAGGCACGACGGAACCGCACGATGAACGCAGCCGCGTGCGTGCCGCCGGTTCGATGGACACGACCATCGCCGACATGGGCAATTTCGCGGCCGGCTATGTCAGTGGCCAGGGGCTGTCGGCATCGATGCGCCGGGAGCTGGTGCGGCCGCAGCTGCCGATCACCACCGCCAGCCAGTTCCCGACGCTGCAGCCGGAACTGCCGGTGGCGCAGCGGCGCAGAAACCTGGCTGCGGGACTGGGCGTGGTGACATTCACCGGTGCACAAGGCGCAGGCTTCTACAAGGGCGGACATGACGATGCGGTGGGCAACACGCTGGTGTGCGTCGAACAAGGCCAACGCTGCGTGGTGATCCTGGGCAACGATGTGCGCGCCGAAGCGGCCTTTCCGGCACTGGTGCGCTTCGTGCTGGGCGAGACGGGGGTGCCGTGGGATTGGGAATACGGCGCCACGAAGGCATTCGTGCGCTGACAGGTCGACCACGGTCCACGTCCAGCGGAGGGGGCGGAACGCCCACAAAAAAAACCCCGCCTTGCGGCGGGGTTTTTCACTTCATCGGGAACAGCGGACCTTAGAAGTCCATGCCGCCCATGCCACCCATGCCGCCCATGCCACCGGCGCCGCCCAGGGCCGGCTCGTCCTTCTTCGGAGCTTCGGCAACCATGGCTTCGGTGGTGATCATCAGGCCAGCGATCGAGGCCGCGTTCTGCAGCGCCGAACGGGTCACCTTGGTCGGGTCCAGGATGCCGAACTGCAGCATGTCGCCGAACTCACCGGTGGCGGCGTTGTAGCCGAAGCTGCCGCTGCCTTCCTTGACCTTGTTGACGATGACGGACGGCTCTTCGCCGGCGTTGGCGACGATCTCGCGCAGCGGGGCTTCCATCGCGCGCAGGGCGATCTGGATGCCGTGGTTCTGGTCTTCGTTGGCGCCCTTCAGGCCGGCCAGCGCGGTGACCGCACGGACCAGTGCAACGCCGCCGCCCGGAACCACGCCTTCTTCAACGGCTGCACGGGTAGCGTGCAGGGCGTCGTCGACGCGATCCTTCTTTTCCTTCATTTCGATTTCGGTGGACGCACCCACCTTGATCACGGCAACGCCGCCGGCCAGCTTGGCCACGCGTTCCTGCAGCTTCTCGCGGTCGTAATCCGAGGAGGTGTCCTGGATCTGGGTCTTGATCTGCGCAACGCGCGATTCGACCGCAGCCTTGTCGCCCACGCCGTCGATGATGGTGGTGTTCTCCTTGGAGACCTGCACCTTCTTGGCGCGGCCCAGGTCCTTGATGGTGGCCTTCTCCAGCGACAGGCCCACTTCTTCGGAGATCACGGTGCCGCCGGTCAGCACGGCCATGTCTTCCAGCATCGCCTTGCGACGATCGCCGAAGCCCGGGGCCTTCACGGCCACAACCTTGACGATGCCACGGATGGTGTTGACCACCAGGGTCGCCAGCGCTTCGCCTTCGACTTCCTCGGCCACGATCAGCAGCGGCTTGCCGGCCTTGGCGACGCCTTCCAGCACCGGCAGCAGGTCACGGACGTTGGAGATCTTCTTGTCGTGCAGCAGGATGAACGGGTCATCCAGGTCAGCGGTCTGCGACTGCTGGTTGTTGATGAAGTACGGGGACAGGTAGCCGCGGTCGAACTGCATGCCCTTGACCACGTCCAGCTCGTTGTCCAGGCCCGAGCCTTCTTCAACGGTGATCACGCCTTCCTTGCCGACTTCCTTCATCGCGTCAGCGATGATCTGGCCGATCGACTCGTCCGAGTTGGCCGAGATGGTGCCGACCTGGGCGATCGCCTTGTCGTCAGCGGTCGGCTTGGAGATGTTCTTCAGCTCGGTGACGGCAGCCACGACGGCCTTGTCGATACCGCGCTTGAGGTCCATCGGGTTCATGCCGGCAGCAACGGCCTTGGCGCCTTCGCGGATCAGGGCCTGGGCCAGCACGGTGGCGGTGGTGGTGCCGTCGCCGGCGTCGTCGTTGGTGCGCGAAGCAACTTCCTTCACCATCTGCGCGCCCATGTTCTCGAACTTGTCAGCCAGTTCGATTTCCTTGGCGACGGAGACGCCGTCCTTGGTGATGGTCGGGGCGCCGAAGCTCTTCTCGAGCACGACATTGCGGCCCTTCGGGCCGAGGGTGGCCTTGACGGCATTGGCGAGAACGTTGACGCCGCGCACCATGCGCGAACGGGCGTCTTCACCGAAACGGATATCCTTGGCAGCCATTGCAATTACCTCATTGGTCGCGCCGGGCCGTGCCCGGCGGCTGGGATGTGGGGATCAGGTTGAAACAGGTCGCGGCGGGGCTCAGCCGATGACGGCGAGCACGTCGTCTTCGCGCAGGACCTTGTACTCGACGCCTTCGCTCTTGTACGAGCTGCCGGCGTACTGGCCGTAGATGACCTTGTCACCGACCTTCAGCGACGGCGCGCGCACGCTGCCGTTGTCCAGCGGCTTGCCGGGGCCGACGGCCACGACTTCACCCTTGGTGGACTTTTCCTTGGCCGAGTCGGGGATGACGATGCCACCGGCGGAGATTTCGTCGGCTTCGATCGGCTTGACCACAACGCGGTCGTGCAGCGGCTTGATGCTCATAGGAGACCTCTTAAGTGATTGATTGGTCTAAAAAAGTCCGGCGATGTTAGCACTCGCACCAGGCGAGTGCCAGAACCGCACGTGAAGAAACCCGACAAGGTCGGGAGCACGGCAGAGATGGAGCCCCCCGGGAGGCTTTCAAGGGGCATAGCGAAAAAAGTTTCCGCGCCGGACGCTGCGGCAGTGCGGTGGGGCGGCCCCGAATTAGGTGACCAACGTCGCACTGTCAGATATCTGACGTTCATTTACGACAAAGTGTCACTGGATCGGCCTTAGGCTCGGCCGCGCATTCCCAATCACAAGGAGTCGTCGATGCGATTGCTGTCCCCGCTCGCCACCGCCTGCGTGCTGGCCCTGGCCACCGCGCCGGCCCAGGCCGAGGTCTTCATCAACGAACTGCATTACGACGACAGCACCGCAGCCGGTGACGTCGGCGAGGCGATCGAGGTCGTGGCCACCGCCGGCGAGGATCTGTCCGGCTATCGGCTGTATCTCTACAACGGCAGCACGCCGTCGGCCGCTTCGGTGTACGCCAACACGGCCGTCCCTGCCGGCAGCGCGGCCGGGTGCGGCAGCGCCACCCTGGCCGTGGTCAGCTATCCGACCAACGGCATCCAGAACGGTCCCAACGACGGCATCGCGCTGGTCGACGCCAGCGGCAAGGTGGTCCAGTTCCTCAGCTATGAGGGCACGATCACTGCCTCCGGCGGTCCTGCCGCAGGCATGACCAGCCAGAACATTCCGGTGGCCGAGACCAACAGCACGGCCCCTGGCACCTCACTGCAGCTGACGGGCAGCGGCAGCCAGTACGCCCACTTCACCTGGGCCGAATCGGCGACGCACACCTTCGGCAGCTGCAACAACGGCCAGACCTTCAGCGGTGGGGGTACGCCCGGCCCCAATACGCCGCCATCGGTGTCCACCACCACCCCGGCCCAGGGCAGCAGCACGTTCCCGGCCGCGGCCGATCTGGAAGTGGTGTTCAGCGAGACGGTGAACCTGGCCAGCGGCGCCTTCGCGCTGAGCTGCGGCGCCTCCGGCAGCGTACCGCTGACCCACCCGGCCAGCGGCAGGAGCGTGAAGCTGTCCACCAACACCGCGCTGGTGGCCGGTGAGGCCTGCCGCTTCGACATCCGCGCCGCGCGCATCACCGACCTGCAGGGCGCGCATCCGGCTGCCGACAGCCGCATCGCCTTCACCGTGGCCAGCGCCACGGGCAACCCCGATCCGGGCAATCCCGGCGTACCGGCGGGCTACTACTCCAGGGTCAACACCTCCAGCCCGAGCCAGCTGCGCTGCTCGCTGCACGCGACCATCAAGGGCCACACCGCCTATCCGTACAGCGGGTCGGGCACCAGCACCTGGACCATCCTGGAGATCGCCGACGAGGATCCGAACAATCCCAACCGCATCCTCGATGCCTATCGCAACCGCAGCTACGCCAAGGTCAGCGATCGCGCTGGCACGGGCAGCGGCCTGACCTACAACCGCGAGCACACCTGGCCGAACTCGCTGGGCTTTGCCAGCACCACCGGCGACAAGGGCCTGCCGTACGCGCCCTACACCGACACCCACATGCTGTACCTGACCGATGCGCAGTGGAATGCCGACCGCGGCAACAAGCCGTTCGGCAAGTGCGATGCCAACTGTGGCGAGCGCGCCACCGAGGCCAACAACGGCCATGGCGGCGGCAGCGGCGGCTACCCGGGCAATTCCAACTGGGTGCGCACGCCGGACGGCAACACCGGCACCTTCGAGGTGTGGGGCCATCGCAAGGGCGACATGGCGCGCGCGGTGATGTACATGGCGATCCGCTACGAGGGCGGCAAGGATGCAGCCACCGGCCAGTCCGAGCCGGACCTGGAGCTGACCGACGACCGCAGCCGGATCGTCAGGACCAGCAGCTCGCCGGCCTACATGGGCCTGCTCTCGACCCTGATCGACTGGCATCTGTCCGATCCGCCGGACGACGCCGAGCGCGCGCGCAACGACGTGATCTACAGCTTCCAGGGCAACCGCAACCCGTTCATCGACCACCCCGAGTGGGCGACGCCGGCGTTGTTCACCTCGGCCAAGCCGGCGACCTGCCAGCTGGCCAACTGACCGCGCAACGCAGCGGTCCATCGCCGCCGCCGGACCTTGATCCGGCGGCGGCCCTATACTCGACGGTCATGCCGACCGTCGATCCCGTCCTGCTGCTGTTGACCACCTGCCCGGACCGGGCCAGTGCCGAGCGCATCGCGCATGCGCTGGTCGGCGAGCGCCTGGCCGCCTGCGTGACGCGCCTGGAAGGGGCGCAGTCGACCTACCGCTGGCAGGGCGAGGTCACTACCGATGCCGAGCTGCAGCTGCTGGTGAAGACTACGGCCAGCCGCGTGGAGGCAGCGATGGCACGGATCGTCGAACTGCATCCGTATGAACTCCCCGAGTGCATCGCGGTCGAAGCCCGGGCCGGACTGCCGGCCTATCTGGATTGGATCCGGGCGCAGACCCGGGAGGACACCGCTTGATGAATCTGTTTGCCCGTGCCGCCGCGCTGTGCGCCCTGCTCTCGCTGGCCCTGCCTGCATTCGCCCTGGACGAGAAAGATCTGCTGCCGGTGGATCAGGCGTTCGCGCTGACCGCCAGTGCGCCGGAGCGGAACCAGATCCAGCTGCAGTTCAAGATCGCGCCGGGGTACTACCTCTATCGCCACCGCACCAGCGTCAAGGCCGACCCGGCCTTCAATGCCGGTGCGCTGCAGATGCCCAGCGGCACCAAGCACCACGACGATTTCTTCGGCGAGGTCGAGACCTACCGCGAACGCCTGCAGGTTTCGCTGCCGGGCGCCCCGACGGATGCGGCCGGCACCCTCAGCCTGGAAGTGCGCTACCAGGGCTGCGCCGATGCCGGTGTCTGCTACCCGCCGCAGAAGCGCGTGGTCCAGGTGACACTGCCCGGTGGTGGCGGTGGCGCCGCAGCCGCCCTGCCAACCGCGCGGGTCACCGGCGTGAGCGCGTTCAACACTCCGCTTGCCGGGGCCGGCAGCGGTGGTGGCCTGCGCCTGCCCGGCAGCAGCAACAGCCAGGCGCTTCCGCTGCCCTCCGAACAGGCCTTCGGCTTCGACGCGATCGCCAGCGATGGCAACACCCTGCTGCTGCGCTTCAGTCCCGCGCCGGGCTACTACCTGTATCGCGATCGCACCTCGCTGAAGCTGGAAGGCAGTGCCGGTGTGCTGGCTGCTACGCCGCGCTGGCCCGCCGCGCAGTCGCATCGCGACGAGCACTTCGGCGATGTGTCGGTGTACTTCAACCAGGTCGAAGTGCCGCTGCCGCTGCGCCGCACGGTGACCGACGCGGTGGACAGCACACTGGTGGTGACCTTCCAGGGTTGCCAGACCGATGGCATCTGCTACCCGCCGATGACCCGCCGGGTGAAGCTGTCGATCCCCGCGGGAAAGATCAGCGCCCACGCCGGCCAGCCTGCGCCACGCAGCGAAATGATCCGACCGCTGCCGGCGGGCAGCGCCGCACCGCGCGAGGCGGCCAACGGCACCCCGTTGCGCCTGCTGCCGACCGTGCCGAACAGCGAACCGGCGCGTGCCGATGTGGCCGGCGCGCAGGCAGGGTTCGCCGCCGATGCGCGGGGCGACAACGCGCTGCGTACCCGCCCGCCGGCCACGACCCCGGATCCGGACCGTTCGTTCCTGTGGGTGCTGCTGCTGGCACTGGCCGGTGGCCTCGTACTGAACCTGATGCCCTGCGTGCTGCCGATCCTGTCGCTGAAAGTGCTGGGCCTGGCACAGAGCGGTGAGAGCGCCGAGCGCGCCCGCAGCCACGCCATGTGGTACACGCTGGGCGTACTGGTCGCCTTCGCGGTGATCGGCGCGCTGATGGTCGGCCTGCGCATGCTTGGCAATGCGGTGGGCATCGGTTTCCAGCTGCAGCACCCAGGCGTGGTCGCGGCACTGGCCTACATCATGTTTGCGGTTGGCCTGAGCCTGTCCGGCGTGTTCACCCTCGGCGGTGGCCTGGGCAACCTCGGCCAGTCACTCGCCCGTCGCAGCGGTCCGGCCGGCGATTTCTTCACCGGTGCGCTGGCCTGCGTGGTCGGCAGCGCGTGCGTCGGTCCGTTCATGGGAGGCGCGGTCGCCTATGCCTTCGTTGCCACGCCCGTACAGGCGATGGCCGTGTTCCTGTTCCTGGGCCTGGGCCTGGCCCTGCCGTTCCTGCTGATCGGCTTCGTGCCGGCGCTCGCGCGGCGCCTGCCCAAGCCCGGCCCGTGGATGGAAACGCTCAAGCACGTGCTGGCGTTCCCGATGTATGCCACCGCACTGTGGCTGCTGTGGGTGCTGGGCAAGCAGCGTGGCGTGGACGGCATGGCGCTGGCGCTGGGCGGACTGCTGCTGCTGTCCCTGGGCCTGTGGTTGTTCGAGCGCAGCCGCTGGCGCAGCCAGCGCGCCGCCGGCCTGCTGGGCGTGCTGCTGGCAATCGCCGCGCTGTTACCGGTGTGGGGCGTGACCCAGCTGAAGCCACCGGCACGTGCGGCACAGGCCACCAGCGAGAACGTCGTGGAGTATTCGCCGCAGCTGCTCGACCGCCTGCGTGCCGACAACCGCGTGGTGTTCGTCAACATGACCGCCGACTGGTGCGTGAGCTGCAAGGCGAACGAGCGCGCCGTGCTGTCGCGACCGGAGTTCAGGGAGCTGCTCAGGCGCACCAACGCGGTGTACATGCGCGGCGACTACACCAACGTGGACCCGCAGATCACCGCTTTCCTCGATGAGCACAAGGCCGTGGGCGTTCCGCTTTACGTGGTGTACGGGCCCGGCGCACCGCCGACGGTGCTGCCGACCCTGCTTACCCAGGCCGTGGTCGAAGAAGCGCTGCTGCGCACCGCACGATGAGGTGGCAACGGCCAGCGCTGCTGTGGACCGCGGTGCTGGCTGCCGGCCTGGGCCTGTGGGCCGGCCATCGGCTGACGCCGGTGCCGGCGGCGGACGCTGGCGATCCAGACGTGCAGCCACCTGCAGCACCGCTGCCCGTGCTGCAGGCAGGCGATGCCCTGCCCGCACTGGTGCTGCCGGACCTGCAGGGACAGCCGCTCGATCTGCGCCAGCGTTTTGCCGGCCGGCCGCTGCTCATCAATGTCTGGGCCAGCTGGTGCGGGCCCTGCGTCGAGGAAATGCCGGAACTGTCGCGCTTCGCGCAGGCGCAGCAACCTGACGGCGTGCAGGTGCTGGGGCTGGCGCTGGATACACCCGAAGATGTGCAGCGTTTCCTGCAGCGGGTGCCGGTGGACTACCCGATCGTGCTGGAGACGCCCGGTCCGCGCGATGCCAGCGTGCAGCTGGGCAATGCCCAGGGGCTGCTGCCTTACAGCGTGCTGGTGGATGCACAGGGCCGCATCGTGAAGCAGAAGCTGGGGCCGTTTGCCGCCGGCGAAGTGCAGACGTGGGCCCGGCTGTAAGCCTGGCCGCGGCCGGCATCCACGCGTCCTGATCCCGGTCAGACCAGAGAGCGCGCCCAGAGCTGGGACACCTGTGGCTGGCCGAACAGCTGCTCGTGCTGCTCGGTCATCAGTTCGAAGCCGGCCCGTTCGTACAGGCCGCGGGCGTCGATGAGCGCGGCATTGGTCCACAGCACCATGCGCTTGTAGCCCACCGCGCGCGCGAAGCTCATCGCCTCGTCCACCAGTCGCTGCCCGATGCCCCGCCTGCGCGCGCTGGCATCGACATGCAGCAGCCGCAGCTTGGCATTGTGCGCGTCGTGCCGGACCACGAACACCGACCCCACCGGGGTGCCGTCCAGTTCAGCGATCCAGCAGCGCTCGGTCTGCGGGTCGTGTTCGCGCAGGTAGCGGGTGACGATGTCGGCCACCAGCGCTTCAAACTCCGCGTTCCATCCGAATTCGCGTGCATACAGCGCGCCGTGCTTCTGGATCACCCAGCCCATGTCGCCGGGGCGGGGATCGCGCAGCACGCAATCCGACGATGCACCTCCCAGCAGTGCCTGGATGTGCGCCATCGCCTCCAGAAGGCGCTGGCATCCTGCTTCGCTGATATCTCCCAGCATGGCAGCGACGCTTTCGCTGGACGCTGCATCCAGCTGTGCGAAGGCGGCGCGGCCCGCTTCGGTCAACACCAGCCGGTTCGCGCGCGCATCCATCACCGACGGTTCGCGTTGAACCAGACCGCGCGCCTGCAGCCCGCTCAGCAGCCGGCTGAGGTAGCCCGCGTTGAGGTCCAGCCGATGGCCCAGCTGCGCAGCCGTGATGCCCTGGCCCGCCGCCAGTTCGAACAGCACCCGCGCCTCGGTGAGGGTGAAGTCGCTGTGCAGCAAACGCTCCTCGAGCACCGCGATCCTGCGGGTGTAGAAGCGGTTGAAGGCGCGGACCTGTGCGACGGGATCGGAAGTGAGCGCAGACACGGGGACGTTCCTGATGGTTGCCTTGGGCACACAGTACATGCCTTGAGCAACCATATAAGGCTGTTTTGCGATCCATTCCGCGTCTTGGCGCCTTAAAACGAAAGATTCGTTGCAGTACGGTTTACGTTCTGTTAATTCTGCGTTTAGCGACCAGGGCCCTGGCTGCAAGGAGAACCAACAGGATGAACGACTGACCGACAAACCACTCAAATCGACTGCAGGGTGCATGCATGAAACACGGAATTCGCAGAAGTGTTCAGGCTCCAGACGCAATCACGCCATTGGCATCCGCAGTAATGGTGGCCCTCGCCACCGCGCTGCTGTCCACCAGCCCCGTTGCACGGGCGCAGGACAGCGGCACATCGACGACGCCCGACGCGGCCACCACCCTGGATACCGTTTCGGTACTGGGCAGCCGCACCAAACCGCGCACGGTGTCCTCGTCGGCGGTGCCGATCGACATCATCAGCGGTGAAGAGTTCCGCAACCAGGGCGCGACCGACGCCCTCGACCAGCTCAAAGTGCTCGTGCCTTCCTTCAACGTCAGCACGATTCCCATCGACGATGCGGCCAGCCTGGTGCGTCCGGCCAACCTGCGTGGCCTGCCGCCGGACAACACCCTGCTGCTGGTCAACGGCAAGCGTTTCCACCGCTCGGCGGTGATCACGTTCCTCGGCCACGGACTGTCCGACGGCGCACAGGGACCGGACCTGTCCGTGTTCCCCTCGCTGGCGCTGGAACAGGTGGACGTGCTGCGCGACGGCGCAGCGGCACAATACGGCTCGGACGCCATTGCCGGCGTGCTCAACTTCAGCCTGAAGAAGCTGCGCGAAGGCGGCACCGCCGAGGTGTTCGCCGGCCAGTACTACGAGGGCGACGGGCTCACCACCCAGTACTCGGCGCAGATCGGCCTGCCGCTCGCCGAGCACGGCTTCGCCACCCTTACGGCCGAATGGCGCAACGCCGACGACACCTCGCGCAGTGTGCAGCGCGACGATGCCGCCGCGGTCGCAGCGGCAGGCTACCCCGGGGTGAAAGATCCTGCGCAGATCTGGGGATCGCCGAAGGTGGACGACGACCTCAAGCTGGTCGCCAACCTCGGTTACGACACCGAGAACGTGGAGTTCTACCTGTTCGGCAATTACGCCAAGCGTGAAGTGGATGGCGGGTTCTACTACCGCGACCCCACCGCACGTTCGGGCGTCTACTCCAACGATGGCGGCCAGACATTGCTGGTGGGCAACCTGACCGGCGTGGGCGCATGCCCCACCATCGCCCTGCGCGATGGCGCCGGCAACCTGCTGCCGTACGGCACCGTGAGCGGCGCGGTGGCTGCCCTGCCCGCCAACTGCTTTACCTTCCTGTCCAGCCTGCCCGGCGGCTTCACCCCACGCTTCGGCGGCAAACTGGAAGACGCCTCGGTGTTCGCCGGCGCCAAAGGCACCTGGGGTGAGTGGTACTGGGACGTGAGCGGCTCCTGGGGACGCAACGAGATCGAGTTCACCATCTACAACACCGTCAACGCCTCGCTCGGTCCCGACCAGCCGGCCGGGCTGTTCTTCCGCCCGGGTGGCAATACCCAGACCGAAAAGAACCTCAACGTGGACGTCAGCCGGGACATCCCGGTCAGCTTCAGCAGCCAGCCGCTGCGCCTGGCGATGGGTGCCGAATGGCGCGAGGAGAGCTTCAGGATCAGCCCCGGTGACGGCCCGTCCACCGCCATCGGGCCGCTGACCGAACAGGGCTTCGCGCTGGGCTCCAACGGATTCAACGGCTTCAGCACGCGCACCGCCGGCACCTTTGATCGTCGCAACTGGGCCGCCTACGCCGACCTGGAAGCACAGCTCACCGAGCGGCTGCTGCTGGCCGGTGCGCTGCGCTACGAGGACTACGATTCGTTCGGCAGCACCACCACTGGCAAGCTCACCGCGCGCTTCGACTTCAACGAGCACTTCGCTCTGCGCGGCGCCTACAACACCGGCTTCCGTGCGCCGACTCCCGGCCAGGCCAACATCAGCCAGATCAGCACCGTGTTCGGCGGTACCGCACTGGAAGACATCGCCACCCTGCCGCCGACCAATCCGATTGCCCAGCTCAAGGGCGCGCAGCCGCTTACTCCGGAAGAGTCCAGGAATGTGTCATTGGGCGCGGTGTGGACCGAAGGTGACTGGCTGGTCACCCTGGACGGCTATCAGATCAAGGTGGAAGACCGCATTGCCCTGAGCACCAGCTTTGCAGTCACTCCGGAGGAGCGTGCGGCGCTGGTGGCCGGCGGCAATGCGGAAGCCGCGTCCATCTCGCAGGTAACCTACTTCGGCAACGCCTTCGATACCACCACCACCGGCGTGGACCTGGTGACCAGCTTCAAGAGCAACCACTTCGGCGGGGTCACCACCTACTCGCTGGCGGCCAACTGGAACCGCACGAAGGTGGACCGCTACGACACCGACTTCATCGACGAAGCGCGCGTGTACAAGCTGGAGAAATCGCTGCCCAGGACCAAGGGCTACTTCAGCATCAATCACCAGCGGCAGATCTTCCACGCCAATCTCCGGTTCAACTATTACAGCAGCTGGTACGAGGATCACCTGGACAGCGGCGTGATCTCCGCCGAGGACGGCGGCCTGCCGATCTACGGGGGCAGCGCGTTGATCGTGGATGCGGAAGTGGGCTGGAAGTTCGATTCGGGCCTGTACGTCAGCGTGGGCGCGCAGAACCTGTTCGACCGTGTGCCGGCCAGCAACCCCTGGGGGGGTGTGGCCGGTGCGCAGTATCCGGTGCATTCGCCCTACGGATTCAACGGCGGGTTCTATTACACGCGGGTGGGCTGGAAGTTCTGACGCAGGTGCAAGTGCACGCAACGGTGGCCATGGAAGGCCCCGTCGCTGGCGCCACCCCACCGGCTTGACCGCAGGCAGGGCGCCCCCGAGAATTACGCGACTAATTCTCATTTGCTGTTGCGCAGGATGCGGGCGGCAGCCCTCCTGGCTTTCATCCCCCGATGTTCAAGAACGTCCTGTTCCAACTGCACTGGCTGCTGGGCATCACGGCCGGCACCGTCCTGGCCATCATGGGCCTGAGCGGCGCAGCCCTGTCTTTTGAAGATGAACTGCTGCGCGCCGCCAACCCCGGCTTCGCCGCCATCGCCGAACATCACGCCGAAGGCCAGCAGCCGCTGCCCCTGAGCGAGCTGGTGCCGATGCTGCAGGCCGACAGCAAACGGCCGTTGCAGCGGCTGCGCGTGGATGCCAGCGGCCAGCGCCCATCGGTGGCCCGTTTCGCCGGCGGCAAAGCGCACTGGGTGTACTTCGACCCATACAGCGGCGAGCGCTTCAGCGCCCTGCGCGGGCAGGCCTTCTTCGACTTCGTCGAAGACCTGCACCGCCACCTCGCCGCGGGCGAGCGCGGAAAATGGATTACCGGCAGCTGCGCGATCGCCCTGCTGTTCTTCACGCTGTCCGGGCTCTACCTGCGCTGGCCCCGCCGCTGGTGGCACTGGCGAAGCTGGCTGGCCGTGGAATGGAAGCGCAGCGGCCGCGGCTTCCTGTGGAGCCTGCATTCGGTGGCCGGCACCTGGGTGCTGCTGATCTACCTGATGAGTGCCCTGACCGGCCTGTGGTGGTCGTTCGACTGGTATCGCAGCGCGGCCAATGCCCTGCTCGGCGTGGCGCCACCGGCCAAGCAGGTGATCGATGCCGGCGCCGTGCTCGACCTGCACCGCGTGGAAACGACGCTGTACGCGCAGGCCGGGGTGCGCACCGGTTACATCGACCTGCGGCTGCCCGAGAAGCCCGGCCAGGCACTGAATGTGCGGACCATGGCGGGCGATCCAGCATTGCGCGGCGGCCATCATGACCGCGCGCACGATCTGCTGCAGCTCGACCCTGCCAGCGGTGCGATTCTGGACGCGCGTCCCTACGCGCGCCAGGGCGCTGGCGGTCAGCTGGCCACCAGCGTGTTCGCGCTGCACTCGGGCAGCTACTTCGGGATTCCCGGGCGCATCATCGTGATGCTCAGCAGCCTGGGCATGAGCCTGTTCTTCATCACCGGCTGGCTGCTCTATCTCGACCGTCGCCGCAGCCAGCGCGCCGCACGTGCGCTGCGCCAGCCGCTGCCGGCGGCCGCAGCCAACGGCGCCGCATGGCTGGTGGTGCATGCCAGCCAGAGCGGCCTGGCCGAACAGCTGGCATGGCGCGCGGCAGCGCAGCTGCAGGCCAGCGGACAGGCGGTGCAGGTATTGCCGCTGGCAAGGATCGACGCGCACCGCCTTCAGGCGGCGAGCCACGCGCTGTTCGTGCTCAGTACCTTTGGTGACGGCGAACCGCCGGATTCGGCACGACGTGCCTCGCGCCAGCTGCTGGGCCGATCCCTGGACCTGGCCACACTGCAGTTCGGCATGCTCGCGCTGGGCGACCGCCAGTACCCGCACTACTGCGCCTTCGGCCGCCAGTTCGATGCGTGGCTGCTGGGCAACGGTGCCCGCGCGATGTTCGACCGCATCGACGTGGACGCTGCATCGGTCGCGGCATTGCGCCAGTGGCAGCAGCAGCTCGGCCTGTTGACCGGCATTGCTGCCGACGACAGCGTGCTGCCGGCGGCCACCCGCATGCACGACTGGCAGCTGCTGGATCGCCAGCAGCTGAACCCGGGCAGCGTCGGTGGTCCGATCTGGCGGATCCGGCTGGCCGCGCCGGATGACGTGCAGTGGCAGGCCGGCGACATCCTGCACATCGCGCCGCGGCACAGTGCCGCGCATGCCCGTGCGGTACTGCGGGCGCATGGACTGGACCCGCTGCAACCGCTGCTGATGGAAGGCGGCACGCAGACCCTGCAGTGCCTGGCCAGCGAACGTGAACTGCCGGACGCGGCCAGTGCGCTGCAGGTGCAGGATGCCGGACGCTGGCTGACGGCCCTGCCCGTACTGCCGGGCCGCGAGTATTCGATCGCCTCCTGCCCGGCCGATCGCGTGGTGGAACTGGTCGTGCGCCTGGTGCACGACAACAACGGGCGCCCGGGGCTGGGTTCGGGCTGGCTGTCGCTGCATGCGCCGGCAGGCGCGCACATCGCCGCGCGCGTGCACCGCAACCCCGGCTTCCATCGCGTGCCGGGCGCACCCATGGTGCTGATCGGCAACGGCACCGGCATCGCCGGCCTGCGCGGCCTGCTGCGCGAGGCGGCACACGCAGGCGAGCACGGCCACTGGCTGCTGTTCGGCGAGCGCCAGCGCGCTCATGACTTCCTGTTCGCCGATGAGGTGAGCGCATGGCAGGCGCAGGGCCATCTGATCCGGGTCGACCTGGCGTTCTCGCGCGACGCAGCGGGCGGTTACGTCCAGGACCGCCTGCGGTCGGCCTGCGATGAACTGCGGGAATGGATGCAGCGTGGCGCCGTGATCCATGTCTGCGGCTCGCTGCAGGGCATGGCCGAGGGCGTGGATCAGGTACTGCGGGGCGCGCTCGGTGACGAGGTGGTGGAAACGCTGCTCGAGAGCGGCCGCTACCGGCGCGACGTGTATTGAGCCGCGCCGCCGGGCTGGACCCGGCGGCGGACGCGATCACGCCGCCGCGCGGGCCTGACGGTCCGGCTGCAGGCGGAACGCGGACACGGCTTCGGCCAGCGCGCGCACCTGCGCCTGCATCTGCGCGGTCGACGAGCCGGCTTCTTCCACCAGGCTGGCATTGCGCTGGGTACTGGCCTCCATCTGCACGATGGCGTGGTTCACCTGGGCGATGCCTGCGTGCTGATCCTGCGAGGCGCTGCGGATGCCGGCGAGCAGGTCCGCCAGCTGCTGCACGCTGCCGACGATCTCGTCCATGGTGGTGCCCGCCTGCGCGGCCTGCACGCTGCCTTGGCCGACGCGTGCCACGGAATCCTCGATCAGCGCCTTGATCTGCCTGGCTGCCTCGGCACTGCGCTGCGCGAGCAGACGCACTTCCGCCGCCACCACCGCGAAACTGCGGCCCTGCTCTCCGGCACGCGCAGCCTCCACGGCGGCGTTGAGCGCAAGGATGTTGGTCTGGAATGCGATGCCGTCGATCAACTGGGTGATGTCCCCGATGCGGCGCGATGCTTCACTGATGCCCTGCATGGTCTCCACCACCTGACCGACGGCGACCCCACCCCGCTGTGCAACCGCTGCAGCCCCCTGCACCAGCGCGTCGGCACGTCCGGCGGCGTCGGCGTTGCGGCCGACGGTGTCAGTCAGCTCATGCATCGAGGCTGCGGTCTCTTCCAGATTGGCCGCCTGCTGCTCGGTACGCTGCGAGAGGTCGTGATGGCCAGCAACGATTTCACCGACACCGCTGTCCAGGCTGGCAGCGGCGCGCTGGATGCGGGTGACGATGCGGCCGAGCTGTGCGACGGTTGCATTGGCGTCGTCGCGCATGCGTGCGAACACGCCCTGCAGCTCACCTTCCATGCGCACGCTGAGATCCCCACGGGCCAACGCCGCCAGCAATGCCTGCAGGTCCCCCAGGTTGGTTTCAAAGGTGGACAGCAGGCGGTTGATGCTGGTGGACAGCGTATGCACGAAACCGTGCTTGCCCTGCAGCGAAATGCGCCCGTGCAGGTCACCCTGCGCGGCAGCGTCGACCAGTGCCGCCACCTCGGTCTCCAGCAGCGTTTCCAGCGCACGGCTGCGCCACTCCAGCGCCACGCCCAGGAACTGGTCGTCATCGACGATGGCATTGGCGATCAACTGATAGCGCACACCGGCATGACTGATTTCCCGCTCCTGGCGGTGGCGCGCGTCGACCAGGCTGGCCAGGGCCGGATGCAGGTCCCGCGCGTCAGTGCCGACCAGCGCGTCGGCCTGCAGGCCCAGCACGTGCCGCAACGCAGGATTGGCGTAGTCCACCTGGCCTTCGGCATCGACCACCATCAGCCCGGTCTGCGCGCAGTCCAAGGCCTGGCGTACGCGCGTGTTGCCACGGGCCATCGCACGCTCGGTCTCGATGCGCGCACGCAGCCGCTGCTGCATGTCCACCAGGCGCTGTGCCAGCTGGCCGATCTCGTCGTTGGCGTTGTGCACGCGCAACGTGGTATCGAGCCGGTCATCGGCGATGTCGCTGGCGAACCGCAGGGTGTCCTGGATCGGCCTGCGCACCGCGCGCAGCACCAGCAGCAGGCTGGTGATCAGCACGCCGGCCACCAGCAGCAGGGTGAGGGTGAACAGCACGCTCATGGTGCGTGCACCGGCCTGCTGCCGCGCCTGCGCCAGGGCCAGCGCCTTCACCTGTGCCTGCTGGAAGGCGGCGAGCGCAGGCGCCACGCCGGCAGCCGTCTCCAGCAGCGATTGCGTCTCCACATCAAGGCCGACGCGGGCAGCGGTATAGCCAAGCAGTGCCGACTGATAGGCGTCCATGCCGGTGCGGAGGGCCTCCTGCACGTCGGGCGGCAACCCCGCCAGCGCCAGATCGAACGGCAGCTTCTCTTCGCTGGCGCGGTCGGCATGAGTCGAATCGCCATCGAGCAGCAGCAGCGCTTCCTGACGCCGCATCTTCTGCAGGTGCAGCGCCAGTGCCGGCCGGTCCAGGCCATCCACCCGCTGCTGCAGGGCATCGGCGGCCTGCTGCAGCTGTGCAGCCAGGCCCGCATCACCACGCCCCATCTCGTCCACACGTTCGAACAGCGCGGCCACTCCCTGCGAGAATCCCTCGGCGGCCTCGGTGAGCGCCTGCAATGCCTTGCGGCGACCGGCATCCATCGGCATCGCCCTGAGCGCCTTCAGATCGACCTGCAGTGCCTGCTGGGCCGCCTGCAGCTGGCTGCGGTCGGCATCGTCGAAACTGCGTGCATACTGGGTCTGCAGGCGACGCGCCTCCGCCACCCGCGTCGCCAGGCGTGCGGCCAGATCGCTGCCACGCTGGTAACTGGCCTGGCTGCGTGCGGCCTGACTGCTGGCATGGCCGGTCCAGGCATGGACGGCGGCGATCGCCACCAGGCCCGCGCCGCAGACCAGCAGGGTGGCCTTGAGTTTGTTGGCCACGCTGAGCCGATGCGGCTGCAGCCAGACCAGCAGGTGTGGAAGCGCCGAGCGCATCGCGATGAGACGGGTGCGCAGGGACCGAAGGGGGACGGCGGCCGACATCACAGACTCCAGGCGCAAGGACGCACCTGTATCGGCCTGACCGGCGACAACTTTAGGCACATTGCCGAAGCCGTGGCACGCACCGTGCCGGTTGCGCTCTTTGTACCGGCCCCAGGCGACGGAGACGTGACACGGCGCCCGCGCTTGACCTCAACCCCGGTTGCGGTTGCACAGTGGGATTCTTCCCACCTGCCGCCCTCGCCATGACCCCGCTCGACGTCCCCCGTTATCTGCAGCGCCTGCAACTGGATGCTCCGCCGTCGCTGGACCTTGCCGGACTGACCCTGCTGGTGCAGCGCCACAACGCCCTGCTCCCCTTTGAAACCCTCAGCAGCCTGCTGCGCGACGCGGTGCCGATCGATCTGGACAGCGTGCAGCACAAGCTTCTCGACCAGCAGCGCGGCGGTTACTGCTTTGAACTCAACGGCGGCCTGCTGGCGCTCCTGCAGGCAGTGGGCTTCGACGCACAGCCGCTGAGCGCGCGCGTGCTGCTGGCGGCACAGGACAATGCCCCGACGGCGCGTACCCACCTGCTGCTGCGCGTGCACGTCGAGGGAGAGGACTGGCTCGTCGATGCCGGCTTCGGTGGCCTGACGCCGACGGTGCCGCTGCGGCTGCACGAAACGGCGCCGCAGGCCACGCCGCACGAGTCTTTCCAGCTTCAGCAGCTGGCGGGTGAAGACGACTTCGTGCTTTCCGCCCAGGCGGGCGACGCATGGCGCGCGATGTACCGCTTCGACCTGCGGCCGCCAGCGCCGATCGACAACGTGGTGGCCAACTGGTACGTGTGCACGCACCCGGATTCGGGTTTCCCCGGCCAGCTGCGCGCGTCACTGGCCGGCCCGGACTGGCGGCGCACCATCGGCAGTGGCAACTACACCGAGTACCGCCCCGGGCAGGCGCCGCTCAAGCGTCCGCTGCGCGATGCCGCCGACGTGCGCGACGTCCTGCAGTCGGCATTCGGCCTGCGCGTGCCGGACGATGCGCGGCTCGACCCGGCGATCAACGATTGGCTGCAGCGCTCGCACGCCGCATCACGGTAGCACCGCGCGGCACGGTGCCCGGGTTACAACGTCACCGGCGCCTGCAGCGCAATGCGGTTGCCCTCGCTATCGCAGATCTCGGCCACCCGCCAGTGGCCGGCATCATGCAGTTGCAGGTAGAAGGCGATGGCGCGAGCCAGGTCGCTGGCCGGAATCTCGACATGCGCGATGGGGTTCATCGTCGCAGGATAGCGCCGCCCTGACATTCCGTGCGCATCGTTGCGGGCATGCTGGCCTGCCCCCCTTCGCGGAGCGCTGCATGACCCTGGCCGATCACCGAAGTGCACTGGCGCCACTGGGCCATCTGCGCGTCGCCATCAATCTGGGGAATCCGGTCCTTGCGCAGGGCGACGCACGATCGCCGCGCGGCCCCTCGGTGGAGCTGGCCACCGCGCTGGCGCAGCGGATGGGCGTGCAGGCGCGATTCACCTGTCACGATGCGGCCGCATCGGTGGTCGCGGCGGCAGCCGACGACGCATGGGACCTGGCCTTTCTCGCCATCGATCCGGCACGTGCCGGCCGCATCGCCTTCAGTGCACCGTATGTGGAGATCGAAGGAACCTACCTGGTGCGCGAGGACAGTCCCGCGCGGCAGGTGGCCGATCTGGATCGCGATGGGCTGCGTATCGCCGTTGGCCGCGGTGCCGCCTACGATCTGTTCCTGAGCCGGGAACTGCGGCACGCCACGATCGAGCGTGCCGACACGTCGGCGACGGCCATCGATCTGTTTGACGTACGGCGCCTGGATGCCGCCGCTGGCGTGCGCCAGCCACTGCAGGCCTGGGCACTGCAGCATCCGGGACACCGCGTGCTCGCCGACCGCTTCACTGCGATCCAGCAGGCCGTGGCCGCACCTGCGGCGCGCCCCGCTGCCGCCCTGCGGGCCCTGTTCGACGAGGTCGAGGCGATCAAGGCAGGGCCCCTGCTCGAGGACGCTTTCGCACGTTCCGGACAGGCGGTCACCCTGGTGCGATGACGCAGCAGTGGCCCGCAGCACGCGACAGGTGGCTGCGTGCGCCGGGCCGGATCAGCCCTGCGTCTCCATGTGCCGCGCATGCTCGCTGGCCTGCGCATGCAACCACTCACGGAAGGCGAGGAATCCACGGTGGCGCGCCGAGCGCTGCGGATACACCAGCCAGTGCGGCCAGGCGGTTTTCAGCCGCTGCTCCGACAGCGCGACCAGCTGGCCCGAATCCAGCAGCAGGCGCGCGCGCGTCAGCCGGCCCAAGGCCACACCGACGCCATCGAGCGCTGCACGGTGATGCGCTTCCGAATCGTCGAGCACCGCCACGAACCGCGAAGGGGGGCTCTGCCCGATCAGGGCAAACCACGCGGCCCATGCGCCATCCGGATCGCCCAGCAGCGGCCACTGCGCCAGTGGAGCACGGTCGATGCCGCCCATCCGCGCGATCAGCGCCGGGCTGGCCATCGGCACCAGCCACTCATCGAACAGCCGCTCGACCACCAGCCCGGCCCATTGCCCGCCGCCTACGCGCAAGGCCGCGTCGAACTGCAGCTGCCGATCGAAATCGACAAGGCGTTCGCTGGACTGCAGGTTGATCTCGATCTGCGGGTGTGCGGCGACGAAATGACCCAGCCGTGGCACCAGCCATGCGGAGGCCATCGACGGTACGGCGCTGATCGTCAGCACATGTTCGGCGCGCGCGGCGTAGCGCTGGAACACCTCGTTGATTGCATCCAGGTGCGGCCCGACCCGATCGAGCAGGCGCTGGCCCTCCAGGGTCAGTGCGACCCCACGCGCCTGGCGGACCAGCAGCGGCTGGCCGAGGCGTTCTTCGAGCTGCCGCATCTGGTGGCTGAGCGCGCTGACGGTCAGGTTCATCGACGCCGCGGCGCGTGACAGGTTGCCCAGGCGCGCGGCAGCCACGAAACCCTGCAGGGCATGGAGGGGTGGGCGGGACATGAGGCTTGAATCCTGTTCAAGTCAAGCTTGCGGAAATGTCGCTTTTTGCGTCCTCATGCTGCCCGTATCGTTCAATCCACTCAAGTGGAGCGACGATCATGAACATCTTCAGCAGTCTGTTGTTCCTGCACGGTCACATCGCAAGCGCCGAGCTGGCCCGCCAGTTGGCCACGCCGGTGGCCAGCACGACCGGGGTACCGGGAAAGCCGTACCGGACCACACACCTCGACCGTCCAGCTGCGGCAAAGGTGCCTTGCCCCACCTGCCCCGCCCCGCGCTGAGCGCGACAGCGGCGGGCTCACAGGGGCCGGGCCGCTAGTGCCCGTACCAGGCCTGCACATGGGGCGGCAGCGATGGCAGCGGGTCGATGTCCAGCGCGCGATAGCCATCGAGGGTATCGCGCAGCACCGCCGGTCCGGGGCTGCCCGGCATGCGCAGGCTTTCCTCTTCCGGCAGCTGCAGGGCGGCCCAGTCATGCAGGCGATCCAGCCGCTGGACCATGGCGGCGCGCAGCCAGGGGCGCAGCGGGAAGGTCCGATATCCGCGCCCATCCAGCGCACGCACAGCATCGGACAGGGCCTGGTTCGCCCCACGCACCCATTCGGTGCGTCCGCCGGCCTTGTCCTGCACGGTCATCGGTGCCGGCGCGCGATGTGCACGAAAGGGGGAACGCAACTCCAGCTCCAGGTCACGCGCATCGCGCTCGGTTTCCGCCTCCACCAGCGCCCCGGCGCACAGATCGAAGAACTCGAACCAGCGCCGATGCAGTGCGCTGATGCGGCCGAGCGGGTCACGCGTAAAGCCGATCTTGGCGTAATCCTCCCAGGCGCAGGGAAAGACGTAGGCGAAGACACGACCATCGATGCGGATCTGCGGTTCCATCGGCGCAGGCTGCATCGCCCCGGACGCGATGGCAACCGGGCCGGACCGTGCACTGTTCTGCTCAAGGCCGCTGCAGTACGTCCTGCACTGCGGCAGCCACGTCGGTGTTGTCGATGTAGCTGCCATCATTCCACCGCACATGCTGGCGGTAACCGGCGTCGATGCCGCGCACTCGGGCGGTGAGCCGCTCGGCGCCCGCGCCCTTGGCCCACAGCGGTACCAGTGCGTTGGAGTGATTGCCGGTGGGGCGGAAGCTCATCCCCGGCATCCGCCCGCGCCCGTTGTTGCGCACCGGCTCGAACGCCACCTGCTGCGCGTCGGGGCCCATCGGCATGCTGTTGTCGTGGTCGGTGGTGACGATCAGCAGATTGCGCTGCCATCCGCCGTTGCGCTCGATCCACGCCACCACCGCCGATACCGCATCGTTGAACTCGACCGTCTCTTCGATCAGGCGGCCGTACTGCGGCTGGTCGCCGCACTGGCCGTAATGCCATTCCGTGCCGCACGCGCTGGTATGCGCGGCCCAGTCGGTGGCCCCGCCTTCCACCATCAGGAACAGGCCCTTGGACGAGCGCTGCTGCAGGAACTGCAGGGCGCCGCGGGTCATGGTCGCCAGGTCCGGCACGCTGTCGATCTTCCTCACGCCGGAGGGAGTAGTCGCATCCCTGCCCAGGACCTGCAGCTGACGCGCCTGCTGCAGGGTGCTGGCCACACGCGGTACGCCGATCAACGGGCGGTCGGCTGGCAACCGTCCCTGTGCAAGCGCAGCGAACGCTTCCCTGCTGCGGATCAACCGCCACGGTCCGGCAGGATTGCCGGCGATGGGAGTGCCTGCTTCCAGCTGCTGCCAGTCCTGCTGCGACACCCACTCCCAGGGGTTAGCGCAACCTTCTTCCTTCACTGCGCCTGCATCGTCATCGCAGGCACGGCCATCGACGCTGTAGCCGGGGCCGCCGGTTCCCATGACCAGGTCCATGTGGCCCTGCGCCAGCATCTGGTGGGCGATGGCATGGTAGTTGTTGCGCGACGCGTTCTGCGCGGCGAACGCGGCCGGTGTCGCGTGCGAGAACGGCACCGAGGTGACCACACCGGTTGCCATGCCCAGGCGCTTGGCGCGCAGGGTGTTGAACTCTACCGCGACGCCGTCGTTGTTGACGTTGATGGCGTTGTTGTACGTCTTGATGCCCGACGACAACGCCGTGCCCGCCGCGGCGCTGTCGGTCGCCACCGCGGCCAGGTACTGATAACCGGCGAACGGAAGATCCGCTGCCGGTACCGGGGTGGCATCCCATGCTTTCGCGGCGTCGTAGCCGAGCGTCTGCGCCGAATCGTGCGTGGGCTGGCTGCTGGCGTTGAGCGGGAACGTGGCCACCGCAAGGCGCTGCGGGAAGTGCGCGTACGGGGCGCCTTCGCGACTGCCATACTGCCAGTACGCGGCGGCATCCCAGGTTCCCCAGCCCGCGCCGTCGTTGATCATCACGATCACGTTGTGCGGGTAGCCGCCGGTCGGCGCCTGCGCACGCGGTGCCGGCTGGCAGCCGGCGAGGGCTGCCAGCGCGGCCAGAATCGAAGGGTAGAGCCAACGGCGCGGCGTGTGTGCGGTCATCGTGCATCCTGTGGGGTCGGGCAGGCGGCCCGGAATGCGCGACGTTATATCATTGCAATATTGCAGATTCACGCATCGTGGCAGCGGTATCCTGTGGAACGTCTCCCCTGCCGCGCCACCATGCCGTCTCCACGTCCCCCGGTCTCCTCGATCACCCTGGATGCCGGCAGCTTCGCGGTCATCCACCAGGAGAACGCCGACCTGCAGCGTCCGCCTGCTTCACTGACCAAACTGATGACCGCGTACGCAGCCTACGAACAGGTCGCATCCGGCGCCGCCGCTTGGGAGATGCCGGTGACCGTTGCCGCCGAGGACGTGCAGGCGGTTGCTGACGATGAAACGCGCATGGGCCTGGTGCCCGGCGAAACGGTCACGCTGGGCCGGCTGCTGCAGGGCATGCTGGTGGTATCGGGCAACGACGCGGCCCTTGTGCTTGCCCGCCATCTGCACGGCTCGCAGGCGGCGTACCTGCAGCACATGAACGCGCTGGCGCGGCGTCTCGGCCTGGGCAGTACCTGGTTCGCGTCGGTGTCCGGCATCACCACGCCGCGGCACGTATCCAGCGCACGCGACATGGCGGTGCTGGCGGGCCGCCTGCTGGCAGATCATCCGCAGGTGCTGGCCATCACCGCACAGCCGGCGTTCGCGCACGGGACGTTCAGCCGCAGCAACCAGAACGCACTGCTCGCCGATGAAGGTGTGGACGGCCTGAAGACCGGCTATACCCGCGCGGCCGGGTTCTGCCTGGCGGCTACGGCGCGCCGCCCCATCGCCGGACACGCGCAGCCGGTGCGATTGATCACCGTGGTGCTTGGCTCGGAAGACCGCGAAGCACGCGATGCGCGGGTGCGCAGGCATCTTGCCAGTGGATTCGCCGCGTTGGCCGGCGACACCGTCGCAGAAGCCTGAGCTGCGCGGGCAGTCAGTCCCGTACAACGGTGGATACGATCACCCGCTGCAGTTCGCGTTCCGCGTCGGCTTTGCCGATCGCGCCATTGGCCACCGCTTCGGACAGCGCTTCGGCAGCGCCGAGGATCGCCCAGCGCCCCTCCACCGGTACCTGGCCGTCACCGGCGAACGGGCCCAGCCAGTCCGCGCAGTTGTCGATGAACTCCTGCTGGTAGCAGTGCCGCACCTCGCGCAGCTCCGGCGCGCCGACCAGCGCTGCGAGGATGCTCTGCACGTCACTGCCCTGGCTCAGCACGCAGTCGATGTAACCGGACGCGATGGCCGCTGCGCGCGCGGTCAGTTCTGCCGGCGCCGCGGCGATACGGTCATTGAAGATGAGCGTCTGCCGCTGGTCGTAGTCATGGTAGAGCGCCGCCAGCAGGCCGTTGCGCGTCACGAAGTGATCGTAGGCCACCGGCTTGGTCACGCCCGCCGCTTCGGCCAGGCGCCCCAGGGTCAAGGCATCGGTGCCTTCGGCGCCTACCAGCGCCCATGCGACATCCAGCAGCTGGCGGGCCCGCTGCTCGCGGGTCAGTCGGCGACGCGTGGGGGTGTCGGTGGCAGGCATCGGCGGAACACGGCTGTCAGCTCGTTGGATGTCCGATTTTACGGCCGATCTCCATCGCGGTCTGCAGATGCGCCGCGGCCGCCCCGGTGTCCGCCTCCAGCAGCAGGGTGGAGGACAGCACGCGCGCGCCGCAGTAATCGAAGATGCCCATGTCGATCTGCGTGTTCATGGCCGCGCCATAGCCACGGCGTTCAATCATCGCGGCATCGGCACCCCCGATACCGACCAGATGCACCTGCAGCCGCTGCAGCCGCTTCTCCACTTTTCCATCGGCACCCTCGGCGTAGGCCCAGCCCTGGGTGAAAACGCGATCGATCCAGCCCTTCAGCAGCGCCGGGAACGACCACCAGTAGAGCGGGTAGACCAGCACCAGCGTGTCGGTCGCATCCAGCCGTGCGTGCTCGGCCGCCACATCGGCCGGTGGCGGCGCGATGCCGCGGAACAGGGCCTGGTCCTGCCCGTTGAAGCGCGGGTCGAAGCCTTCGGCCATCAGATCGGCCATGGCGGTGGTATTGCTCTCATCGGCATCGGCGATGGCCTGCGCGATGCGAGCGGCTACCGCGTGGGTCAGCGAGGCAGGATCGGGATGGGCAACAACAATCAGGCTGTGCATGGGCAACTCCTTGGAGATTAGTTACTAATGGTAACTAGCGCACCCAGCCCGATCAGCACTGCCAGCAGGACACTGTTTCTGGCGTTCTGTATCGCCTCAAGTCAAATGCAAATGATTCGTGATACGATTGTTAAGGAGATCTGAAACCCCACACGGACGTCCCAGCCATCGCCAGTGGACCCCTCACCCGGAGTACCGCGCGATGTTGCATGCCAGTCTGAAGTCCCGTCGTTCCGTTGCCACGCTGGCCGTGGCCATCGGCCTTGCCCTCGCCTCCCAGGCCCACGCCGAGGCGTCAGCCGATGCCGCCGCCAAGCAGATGGACACCGTGGTGGTCACCGCCACCGGCGCCCAGCAATGGATCCGGGATGCCCCCGCCAGCATCAGCGTGATCACCCGCGAGGACATCGAGCGCAAGCCGGTCAGCAGCATCGGCCAGCTGTTGAGCACCGTGCCCGGCGTGACCGGCGGTTACGCGCTGTCCGGTGCGCAGTCGAAGATCCGGCTGCGCGGCCTGCCCGAGCAGTACACACTGATCCTGATCGATGGCCGCCGCCAGGGCAGCTCGGCCGGCGTGAACTATCGTGATGACCTGGGCCCGCAGGATCTGAACTGGCTGTCGCCGGACATGATCGAACGCATCGAAGTGGTGCGCGGCCCGATGTCCTCGCTGTACGGTTCGGACGCGATGGGGGGTGTGATCAACATCATCACCCGCAAGATCGCCGACCACTGGGGCGGCTCGGCCACCTTCAACTACAGCAAGCCCGATTCGGACACCCGCGGCAACACCACGCAGATGGGAGCGCTGTTCAGTGGCCCGCTGACCGACAACCTGGGCGTGCGCATCGGCGCCAACGTCACTGACCGCGAATCCGACCGCGGCGCGCGGCAGACACCGGGCAACAAGGCAGAGAACGCCAACGTGCTGTTCGACTGGCGCATCAGCGACAGCCACGTCGTGGGCGTGGAGGCCTCGCGCGGAACGCAGCGCAACAGCGGGGCCGGCCAGGTCAACAGCTGGGGACTGTCCAAGCTGGTGCAGACCGGCTACGTGATCCGCCATGACGGCACCTACAGCGACGCCACCACGTCGAAGACCACGCTGGTGCAGAACGAATACGAAGACAAGGGCAGCGACGTCGGCAACCGTTCGAAGGAAACGGTGTTCGATACCGCCTTCAACACCGGCTTCCACTGGGGCGTCGAGCACAGCCTGAATGTGGGCGGGCAGTGGAAGCGCGAGGAGTTGGAGAACAGCGACACCATCGGTACCGTTCCGGTCACCTGGACGGGCAGCGGCCGCATCAGCCCGACCAGCGAGGCCGACTCCTGGGCGCTGTTCGCCGAGGACCACCTCACCCTGCACGAGCGCTTCGTGCTGACCCTGGGCCTGCGCTGGGACAACACGGAAAACTACGATGACAACCTGAGCCCGCGCATCTACGGCGTCTGGCACCCGGCCGACGCATGGACCGTGCGCGGTGGCATTTCCAAGGGCTTCCGTGCCCCCAACCTGAAGCAGGGAACGGCCGGCGCTGCGACCCAGTCCGGCGGCAACGGCTGCCGTGCCCTGACCGCCGAAGGCTGGAGCAGCCGTTCGGTGAATGCCGACGGCACGCGCGGCTGCTACATGGCCGGCAACCCCAACCTGGAACCGGAGACCAGCACCAACTACGAGCTGGGCGTGGGCTTCGACCGCGAGGGCTGGTCGGCCTCGGCCACCTACTTCCTGACCAACTTCGACGACAAGATCGAACAGGTGCCGCTGAGCCAGATCCCCGGCCAGACCACCAGCTTCGTCAACGGCTACTGGTGGACGGTGGCACAGAACATCCAGAAGGCACGCACCCGCGGTGTGGAAGCCAGCGTGACCGTGCCGCTGCACGAACGCCTGAACTGGACCACCCACGCCACGCGCATGCTGGAATCGAAGAACCGCACCACCGGCGCCACCCTGCTGGTAGTACCGGAGCTGACCGCCAACACCTCGCTGGAATGGCAGGTGACCGATGCCTGGTCGTTGAATGCCAGTGCGCAGCACATCGGCAAGCAACTGGTATCGGCCACCAGCGCCACCTTCGCCAAGGCGTACACCACCTGGGATCTGGTGACCGGCTTCGACGTGAACGAGAACCTGACCCTGCGTGCCGGCGTCCTGAACGTAGGCGACGTGTCCACCATCGACGAAGGCAACAACTACGACGGCGGCGCACGCACCTTCTTCGTGGGCGCCACCGCACGGTTCTGATGCAGCACTGGCTCGGATCCCTTCGCGCAGCGAAGGGATCCTGCCGTGCATCCGCGGCCCTGCCTCAGCGGAACAGCGCGTTCAGCGCCGCACCCGATGCTGCCGCCTGCAGGCCATCAAAGCGGCCTTCCTGCTGGATGGGATCGGTGGCCCGCATCAATCCCCCCCACGCCGCACGGGCCAACGCCCCGCCCAGGCTGACCCGGCGTACCCCCATCGCAGCGATGTCCTGCAGCGTCAGTGACGTCGGTCCGCCCACCAGCAGGTTCACCGGCTTGCCGCCGGCCGCGGCCACCACCGCCTGGATCTGTTCGGCCGTGGTGATGCCCGGTGCGTACAACACATCGGCACCTGCGGCCGCGTAGGCACGCAGGCGCTGCAGCGTGTCTTCCAGATCCGGTACGCCCACGAAGAAGTTTTCCGCCCGGCCCACCAGCAGCACATCGGCCGCGGCGCGATCGATGGCCGCACGCGCCGCACGCAGGCGTTGCACGGCCTCCTCCAGCGGGCGCAGCGGCGCGTCGGCCAGACCGCTGGCATCTTCAATCGACAGAGCGGCGATGCCCGTATCCAGTGCCGCCGTCACGGCCTCAGCCACGTCCTGTGGCGTGGCGCCGAAGCCATCGCCGAAGTCTGCGTTCACCGGCAGGTCGGTGGCGGCCACCATCAGCCGCAGGTGGTCAAGCGTCGCCTGCAGCGATACCGCACCATCGGGGCGACCTTCGCTCCATGCACACCCCGCGCTGGTGGTGGCCAATGCCAGGAAGCCCTGCCGCTGCAGGTAGCGCGCGCTGCCGATGTCCCACGGATTGGGCAATACGAAGCAGCCCTGCGCATGCAACTGCCGGAACGTGGCACGTCTGCGGGCAGTGGTGGCATCTGCGCTGTTCATGGCGGGTATCCGTGCGGTGAGCTGACCACCCTATCCGGGCCGCGCACAGGACTCAACGCACCTGCGGCGCAGCATCAGGTGATGCCACCGGATCATTGGACGCGGCCCCCGCATCCGTCCGACGGTGACGGTCCGCCGTCCACGGAAACGACCATGCCGCGCTCCCCGCATTCCCCTGACGCCGTTGCTGGCGACGACACCGATGCACACCAAGCCGCGCCGTTCTCACCCAGCCGGCGCCGCCTGATCGCATCGGCCGGCCTGGCCGCAGGTGGCCTGGCCGGCGCCACGAGTCCGGCCGCCGCAACACCGGCCCGAGAGGTGGCGAACACGACCGCACCGGGGCGTCCCGGATTCCAGGCGATCGTCCCGCCGCCGGCGCAGGGCCGCAGTCCCTGGGGACAGGACACCGCCAGCGAACCGACCCCACGACCGCGCAGCACACGCCCGGGCGAATCGCCATTGCCGACCCTCCCACGCCCCTACACCGACATCAAGAGTTACCACGCCCACATCTATTTCGACGAGGACACCTCGGCCAAGGCCGCACTGATCCGGCGCTGGGTGGCGGAACGCTTCCCGGTGGAACTGGGCAACTGGAATCCGGAGCCACGCGGCCCCCATGTCACCCCGTCCTTCTACTTCGGCTTCACCAACGATCTCCTGCCGGTCGTGGTGCCATGGCTGCAGCTCAACAGCCTGGGCCTGACGATCCTCATCCACCCCAACACCGGCGATGGGCGCGCCGACCACCTGCATTACGCGCTGTGGGTGAACCGCGCGCAGCCGGTGAACGCCTACGACTGGCCCGCGCCCCGGCCGGGCGAACAGGAGCCGCTGGAACAGGTGTTCCCCAACGTCGTGCCGACGCGGCCGCTGGAAACCTGAGCAGACCCGCCCGGCCTGGCCGGGACAGGAGCGGCTGGCCGCCATCGTCGGCGTACGTGCGGGTATCAGCAGCCGTCGCCACGTTCAGCGCGCCTTGAGGCGCTGCCCGGCATACGGGCACAAGCGCTTCCAGCGATTTCAAACAATCGATTGAAACGCGGCAAACTTCGCCGAACTGGACAGCATCGGCCGCTTCCGCCAGACTGCCGCCCTTTCCAGTCGATCGGATCCCATGGCGAAGCTGCTGGTCCTGCACGGCCCCAACCTCAACCTGCTCGGTACCCGCGAGCCGGAGGTCTACGGTCACACCACCCTGGCCGATATCGACCAGGCGCTGGCCCGCCAGGCCGATGCCGCCGGGCACGTGCTGGAGAGTGTGCAGTCCAACGCCGAACACGCGCTGGTGGACCGCGTACAGGCCGCCCGCACCGACGGCACGGCGTTCATCCTGATCAACCCGGCCGCGTTCACCCACACCTCGGTCGCCCTGCGCGATGCGCTGGCGGCCGTGGCCGTGCCGTTCATCGAAATCCACCTGTCCAACCCGCACGCCCGCGAACCGTTCCGCCAGCACAGCTATTTCAGCGACAAGGCGGTCGGCGTGGTGTGCGGCTTCGGCGCCGACAGCTACCGCTACGCGATGGACGCGGCGCTGCTGCGGCTGTCCGCCACCTGATTGTCGACCCGGGCGCCCACGGCGCTCTCCTCACCTAGATAGAAACCCAAGAGGCCCTCATGGATCTGCGCAAAATCAAGAAGCTGATCGACCTGCTGGAAGAGTCGAACCTGGCCGAAATCGAAATCAAGGAAGGCGAAGAGTCCGTGCGCCTGTCGCGCGCGCCGGTCGCCGGCTATGCCGCCCCGGTCGCCGCTCCGGTGTATGCCGCCCCTGCCGCGCCGGCGCCGCAGGCAATGCCGATGCAGTCGCCGACCGAAGCCTCCACCGGCGGCACCGCCAAGCCGGGCCCGGCGCTGCCGGAAGGCCACGTGCTGCGTTCGCCGATGGTCGGCACCTTCTATGCCTCGTCCGCTCCGGACAAGCCGGCCTTCGTCACCGTGGGCCAGCAGGTCAAGGAAGGCGAAACCCTGGCCATCATCGAAGCGATGAAGATGTTCAACCCGATCGAAGCCGACGCGTCCGGCACCATCGTCGCCATCCTCGGCGAGAACGGCCAGCCGGTGGAGTTCGACCAGCCGCTGTTCGTGATCGGCTGAGGGGCACGCCATGCTCGACAAAGTCGTCATCGCCAACCGAGGGGAGATCGCGCTGCGCATCCTGCGCGCGTGCCACACCCTGGGTATCCGCACGGTGGCCGTGCACTCCACGGTCGACCGCAACCTCAAGCATGTGGCCATGGCCGACGAGTCGGTCTGCATCGGCCCGGCGCCGTCGCCGCAGAGCTACCTCAACATCCCCGCCCTGATCGCCGCGGCGGAAGTCACCGATGCCCAGGCCATCCATCCGGGCTACGGCTTCCTGTCGGAGAACGCCGATTTCGCCGAGCGCGTGGAGGAATCCGGCTTCATCTTCATCGGCCCCAAGGCCGACACCATCCGCATGATGGGTGACAAGGTCGAAGCCATCCGCGCCATGAAGGCCGCCGGTGTGCCGTGCGTGCCCGGCTCGGGCGGCCCGCTGGGCGAGGACATCGTCGCCAACACCAAGATCGCCCGTGAGATCGGCTACCCGGTCATCATCAAGGCAGCGGGCGGCGGCGGCGGTCGCGGCATGCGCGTGGTGCACGCCGAAGCCTCGTTGAAGACCTCGATCGAAACCACCAAGAGCGAAGCGAAGGCGGCGTTCGGCAATGGCGAGGTCTACATGGAGAAGTTCCTGGAGAACCCGCGCCACGTGGAGATCCAGGTGCTGGCCGACGGCCAGGGCAATGCCATCCACCTCGGCGAGCGCGACTGCTCGATGCAGCGCCGTCACCAGAAGGTGGTCGAGGAAGCGCCGGCACCGGGCATCACCGCCGAGCAGCGCGAGCAGATCGGCAAGGTCTGCGTGGAGGCCTGCATCCGCATCGGCTACCGCGGCGCCGGCACGTTCGAGTTCCTGTACGAGGACGGCCGCTTCTACTTCATCGAAATGAACACCCGCATCCAGGTGGAACATCCGGTCACCGAAATGGTCACCGGCATCGACCTGGTGGCCGAGCAGCTGAAGATCGCCGCCGGCCAGAAGCTGTCGATCAAGCAGAGCGACGTGGTGCTCACCGGCCATGCCATCGAGTGCCGCATCAACGCCGAAGATGCTGAAACCTTCGTGCCGAGCCCGGGCACCATCACCGGCTTCCATCCGCCGGGCGGCCCCGGCGTGCGCGTGGACACCCACATCTACAGTGGTTACCGCGTGCCATCGAACTATGACTCGATGATCGGCAAGCTGATCGTGCACGGCCCGGACCGCGAAACCGCGATCGCCCGCATGCGGGTGGCGCTGAGCGAAATGGTGGTCGACGGTATCAAGACCAACATCGCCCTGCAGCAGCGGATCATGCGCGACAAGGGCTTCCAGGCCGGTGGCCAGAACATCCACTACCTGGAAAAGCGTCTGGCCGAGCGCAAGAACAAGCCGATCGCGCTGACCTGATCGGTACAGGTGCCGGACACGAAAAGGGCGGGGAGATCCCCGCCCTTTTCTGTTTTCTGCAGCGCCTTCCCCCCGCGCCCGGCGTACCGGGAAAAGCAGCCGCGCGTGAGGGCCCGGCGCTGCAGGATCGGTGTCAGTGCCTGTCGGCCGCGGTTGCCGGAATCTGCGAGTTCGGCAGCGGGCGCACGCCATTGGGCGAGGTCGGATCGACGATCACCATGGTCTCGGTCGAGCCATCGGGCCAGACCACCTGGAAGGTGCTGCCCGCCGGCAGCGATGCGAACGGCACGCCGCTCTGCGCGCGATAGACCGCAGCGACCTGGCTGGCGCCGGCGCGGCGCAGGTCTTCCTGTGCCTTCACCGTGGTCAGCTCCACCTTCGACAGATGCCGGTAGCGATCCTCGTAGGTATCGATCATCAACAGGCCCACCGCGCCGGCCGAATAGGCCACGAACAGTGCCACCCAGAACCAGAACTTGGCCCCGTGAAGGAATCGACGGTAGTTCATGGCCTGCTCCCCCTTCCAATCAATCGCTTGATCCATTCGTTCATCTTCCCAGCACCTTGCCGCGAAACCGCAGCGTCATACACGAAATCCCGGAAATCCTGCGTCTCATCCTGCGAACAGATCCCTCCATTCGCACAAAAACTGTTGACCAGCACACTGTCGGCCCCACACGGTAGACCGAGTTCGCAGGCCGCAAGCCGCCACGCCATTTCGCTGAGCTGCTCGCCGGCCACCAGCCCGTCCAGTGCACTGTCACCGGCGGCGCGCACGCCCATTCCCGGAGCGAGGGCCATGAATGCCTCCGGATCGCGCGACAGGCGCACGCGCTCGACCAGGCCACGGCGGTAGTCCGCGCTGTCATGCAGCGGCTCACCTTCAGCGAACAGCGCAGCTTCGGCCGCCAGATTGCCCTGCGCGGCCGCCTTGCGACGCTCCGCCAGCACCAGTGCCGCGCCCAGTTTGTCGCCGGGCACGAACCCGCCGCAGCGCTGGGCCACGCGCTCGCGCGCATCGACCATGGCCGGTGCGGCACTCAGGCCCAGCCCCGCCAGCACGTTGTTGTCCAGGCGATACCCGCCCGGATCGACCGCGTACTGCGCGCAATAGTCATACACCCGGCTGAGCATCCAGCGCGCTTCGTGGTTGCCACCGTCGGCCTGCGCGCGCAACCGCTGCGCATAGGCGAACAGATCGGTGGCGCCCTCGATGTCGGCCCGGATGTCCAGCGGCAGGCCGGACGGCAGTGCGCCGCCCCGCTCGAAGGCCGCCAGACGCCGCGCCAGCGCCTCGGGCATGACCGGCATCGTCGTCCCATCCTCGTTGCCCGCCACCTGGGCCGTCGGCAGCCCGGAGGCCGCGACCGGAGACGATACCGAGCCCACGTGCCCGCTGGCCCGATACCCGGCCACGCCCAGCACGGCCACCGCCGGCAGCACGAGCAACCAGGTTTTCAGGGTCGGAGCGAGGGCCATCGGCAACGGAAAGCGTCGGGGGCGCACAGGAAAGCGCGCAGTTTAGCAAGGCCCGGCAGGCCTGTCTGAACGGGGGGCGTTCATCTCAGAGCATACGGAGACGCCCCGATGGTCTAGCATGGCCCCCTTTCCCGCGATTGCCCCCGATCCCATGCCGTTCCTGGAACTGACCCTGCGTTGCACCGAAGCCACCCAGCCCCGCTATGAGAATGCGCTGGAGGACGTCGGGGCGTTGGCCGTGACCCTGCTCGATGCCGAGGCCGACACCAGCAACGAGCAGGCGATCCTGGAACCGGGCGTGGGCGAGACGCCGCTGTGGGACAGCCTGGTGCTGACGGCGCTGTTCCCGGCTGACAGCAACGCGCTGTTGCTGCTGGCGGCGCTGGAAGCGTTCGACCCGGAACTGGACTGGAGCGGTGGCAGCTTCCGCGCCGTCGAGGACGAGGACTGGGAGCGTGCCTGGCTGGACCAGTTCCAGCCGATGGACTTCGGCAGCCGCACCTGGATCGTGCCGTGGAACCATGAGCTGCCGGAGGCGGCGCAGGCCGCCGACGCGGCCGTCGTCCGGCTGGACCCGGGCCTGGCCTTCGGCTCCGGTACTCATCCCACCACCGCGCTGTGCCTGCGCTGGCTGGACCAGCTGGCCGTGGACGGCCAGCTGCAGGGCCAGCGCGTGCTCGATTTCGGGTGCGGCTCGGGCATCCTCGCCCTCGCTGCGCTGAAGCTGGGCGCCGCCGAGGCGATCGGCGTGGACAATGATCCGCAGGCCCTGGTCGCGACCGCCGACAATGCCGAGCGCAATGGCGAGCAGGGCCGCATGCAGGTCTATCTGCCACAGGACGAGCCGGTGGCAACCTATCCCATCGTGGTCGCCAACATCCTCGCCTCGGCACTGGATGCCCTGGCCGAGCTGCTGGCCGCGCGCGTGGCCGGCGGTGGCCGCATCGCACTGTCGGGCATCCTGCATGGACAGGAGCACGAACTGCTGCAGCGTTACAGTGCCTGGTTCGACGACCTGCAGGCGACCCGCGATGGCGACTGGATGCGCATCACCGGCGTGCGCCGCGCCTGATCGTGTTTGAATGAGCGCTCGACCCGAACCCGCACCGTGAGCATGTCCGAGCCGACCCCCGCACGACGTCCACTGGCCACCTTCCTGCGCCCCGCGCCGGAAGGCGGAACGGCACCTGCCGTCGAGGCGCACGTCGATACGCCTGCACAGGCCGGTCCGGCGCCCGAACCCACTGCGGCGGAGATCGAACATGCGCCGGCAGCGGCGGTGATCACTGCGCAACCCGTTCCGCAGCACACCGATGATGTGCCCCCGCATGCCGCGGCGGTGGCATCACCATCGAACCATGACGCACCCGGTTTCCTCGCCCGTGCACCTTCACGCTCGCGCCCGGCGCCGCGCTGGCACTGGCTGCTGGTGGCGGGGCTGGCGGCGCTGCTGATCCTGCAGAGCGTGCTCGCCGACCGCGCGCGGCTGGCCGCCGATGCCGGCCACCGCACATGGCTGGTGGCGCTGTGCAGCGTGCTGCGCTGCAGCCTGCCCGCCTGGCACGAACCCGCCGCCTTCACCATGACCAGTCGCGACATCCGCCCGCTGCCTGATCAGGCCGGCGTACTGCAGGTCCAGGCCAGCATCCGCAATGACGCGCGATGGCCACAGGCCTGGCCCGACCTGCGGCTTTCGCTGTCCGATGCGGACGGACGGGTCATCGGCAGTGACGTTTTCAGCCCCACGCAGTACCTCGGCGAGAACCCGGGTACCGCCGTGCTGGAACCGGGTCAGAGCGCACACATCGCGTTCCGCGTGCAGGAGCCTGCGGCGTCCACTGTCGCATTCACCTTCGAGTTCCTGTGATCGGGACGAAGGCGACCAGCCATGGCAGGTCGGGCACGCTCGCGCTAGACTGACCGCCACCACCTCATCCGGCCGCGCGCTCCGCGTGCACGGGCCAACCAGATCGGGAACCCCCTTGAACGCTGTCCTTTCTCGTCCTGACAACAGTCGTGGCGCTCCCCGGCCACCGCTGCGCGAACATGTCGCCCAGTCCGTGCGCCGGTACCTGCGCGACCTTGATGGCTGCGATGCAGACGACGTCTACGAGATCGTGCTGCGCGAGATGGAGATTCCGCTGTTCGTGGAAGTGCTCAACCACTGCGAAGGCAACCAGAGCCGGGCCGCGGCGATGCTGGGCATCCACCGTGCCACGCTGCGCAAGAAGCTGAAGGAATACGGCATCAGCGCCTGAGCGCGGATGGCGACGTCGTGGAAGCGGGGTCACCCGCCGCCGCCCGCCTTCCAGTAATACCGCACCACGTGGAAGAACACCGGTGCGGCGAAGCACACCGAATCCAGCCGGTCGAGCATGCCGCCATGGCCCTCGATCATGTGGCCCCAGTCCTTGATGCCACGGTCGCGCTTGATCGCCGACATCACCAGGCCACCCCAGAACCCCATCAGGTTGATCAACAGCGACAGGCCGAACGCCTGCAGCGGCGTGAACGGCGTGATCCACCACAGCGCAGCGCCCACCACGCTGGCACTCAGCACGCCACCGATGAAGCCCTCCACTGTCTTCGACGGCGACAGCCTGGGCGCGATCAGGCGCCTGCCCAGCAGCTTGCCCCAGATGTACTGCAGCACGTCCGAGGACTGCACCACGATCACCAGGAACGCCAGCAGCAGCACGTTGCGCGCGGGCTCATGCCCGGGCACACGCAGGTTCAGCAGCAGGGGCACGTGCGAAATGCAGAACACGCAGATCATCAGCCCCCACTGCACCTTGGCCGTGCGCTCCAGGTAATGCGTGGTGTCACCGCCGATCGTCGCCAGGATCGGCAGGAACAGGAACGCATAGACCGGAATCAGCAGCGTGTACATGCCATACCAGTCGATCCACACCAGGTAGTACTGCCAGGGCAGTACGATGTAGAACGCCGCCAGGAGCGCGTAGTAGTCACCTGACCGGGTAGGTGCCAGGGTGATGAACTCGCGCAGGGCAAACAGCGAGATGATCGCGAACAGCACGATCACCCCGGCCCGGCCGAACAGCAGCGCCAGGCCGACCACGATCGCCATCACCCACCAGGCGCGGATGCGCGAGACCAGATTGGCGATGACCGCGCTGGGCCGTCCACGCTGCCGCCAGCGCAGGGTCTCGGCCACCAGCGTCGCCAGCACCAGCACCGCGCCGACCCCGGCGAACAGCAGCCCGGTCTGCTGGCCCACGCTGCGCGCGGCGAGGTCACCCGATACGGCGATCAACCCGCTCATGCGCGTCCTCCGTCCGGCGCCAGATCCAGCAGCGCCTGGCGGCTGCGCTGGAGAAACGCCGTCTTGTCCTCATCGGCCTGCAGCCGCAGCGGAGTACCGAAGGTGGCCGTGCACAGCAACGGCAATGGCAGGAACCGTCCCTTGGGCATCACCCGCTTCAGGTTGTCGATCCACACCGGGACGAATTCCAGTTCCGGACGCTGCCGCGCAAGATGGTAGATGCCACTCTTGAACGGCAGCAGCGGCTCATCGCCGACGTTGCGCGTGCCTTCCGGGAACAGGATCAGCGAGCACTCCGCATCCACCGCGTCACGCAGCGCCTGCAGCGGATCCTGCTGGCGGCGCGCCGCTTCGCGCTCGACCAGCACGCCGTTGAACACCGCATCGATCAGGTAGCGCCGCAGGGCGTCGCGCTGCCAGTATTCGGCGGCCGCCACCGGACGCACCTGCCGCCGCAGTGCCGGCGGCATCGACGACCAGATCAGCACGAAATCCCCGTGGCTGGCGTGGTTGCCGTAGTAGACACGGCGCTCGCTGGAGGGCGCGCATCCGACCCATAGCGCCCGCGCGCCGGTGAGCACATGGATGGCGCCACTGCAGGCGCGGGCGATCAGTTCAGCAAACATCGATGTCTCCCCTCAGGTCTGCGGCCACAGCACGGCCAGCAGCAGCGTGGCGAACTGCAGCAGCGCTGCCGCGTACTGGCGCAGCAGCAGGCCCCGCATGCCCGCCCAGCGCACATCCCATCCGCGCGTAGGCGCCTGTGCGTCGCGGCGGCGCAGGCCGGCGACATGCAGGGCCGCGTCCACCCGTTCGGCCGCCGCCTCACCGTGCAGATTCTCCTGCAACAGCAGCTGCAGGAGGCTGGCGTCCAGCTGTACGCGCACCGCGTAGTACGCCTGCACCATCCCCGCCGCCACGCTCAGCAGCAACAGGCCGGCCGCGAACATCGCCAGTCCCGGCTCGATGCCCAGCAGCAGCAACGCCACCAGCAGCAGTCCCAGTGACAGCGCAGCGGGCAGCCGGCCCTGGCGCAGCAGCAGGCGCATCATCGGCAGGTCGACAGCGAGGCTCATGCGGGGCTCTCCGAGGTGATGGCGGCCTGGATGGCGCGCAGGTGGTCGTCATGCAGAACGATGGAGGGCCGCGCGGCACGTATCCGTGCCACCGCCTCGGCTGCGTCCCGTGCCCGGCCGCTGCACAGCAGCCAGGTCGCTACGCTGGCCGCACTGCGCGAATAGCCCAGGGCACAGCACACCAGTACTGGCCCCTGCATGCGCAGGCGTTCGATGGCGGCAGCGGCCTCGCGCAGCTGAGCCGGCGAGGGCACCACCATGTCCAGCATCGGAACGCTGGCATACGCAGCACCTGGCGCCCGGCACGACAGCTCTGCGCAGGTATCGACCACGCCGTGCAGTGGCGACGCCAAGGCCGCCCGTGGAATCCGTCCCAACCACACGCCATCGGCCACCGCCGAGGGCTGCGGTGCCCGCCATGTCCATAGCCGCGAATTGATCCAGGCGGCGCCCAGGTAAGGCGCGAGCAGCCAGCGCGCGGCCATGGTCAGGCGCCCGTCGTCGCGCTTCTGGAACATGGCCGTGCCCAGTCCGGCGTACGCCAGCGCCACCAGCAGCAGCGAGATCGCCGGCCACAGCAGCCACAGCGCAGTGCCTCGCAGCGCCAGCGCCGGCACCAGCAGCACGGCGGCACCCAGAAGGTAGAGCAGCGCCAGCCGCCACCGCGCGGGATCCTCCGCGGACTGCCAGGCACGCAACGGCGGTGTTCCCTGGTCCGGCCACAGCCACACGCACAGCCAGCCCACCAGCAGGCCGGTGGGAATGTCGATGAAGTGATGCTGGAACGTGGTCAGCACCGAAATGCCGATCAGCAATGCCCACGCATGCAGCACCCGCCGCCAGGCGCCCTGCAGGTAGTGGGCGAACTTCACCCACAGCACGATCAGCAGCACGATGTGCAATGACGGCGCCTGGTTGAAAGGCTTGTCGAACCCCAGCAGCACTTCGAACAACCAGCCATAGGCACCGCCCGTCTCCGGCCGCTCGAAGCTGAAGCGCAACGGCCACAGCAGAAAGCAGGTCACTGCGATCACCTGTGCACTGAGCAGCCGCAGCGCATGGCGGTCCAGCTCCAGGCGCTGCCGGCACAGGAAGAACGACACCGCGTAGAACAGGTCGATCGACCAGTACGGCACGATCGTCCAGGGCACGAACGGAATGCGCGTCTCCCAGTCGAACACGACAACCGGAACCACGTCGTGGCGGCCGGCCATCCAGTTGGCAAAGCCATAACTGGCAAAGAAGAACGGGCCCAGCACCGCCAGCCACAGCAGCGCGCGGCGCCACGGACGCGGTGCATCGGCAACGATCGGCGTTGCGGTGATGGCCATCAGGCGACCCGACGTGCCAGCGATACGGTGAAGATGCCGAACGCATCGATGCGCTGGGTCACCTTCTCAAAGCCCGACAGCCGCACCAGCTCGTCCATCTCCTGCTGGGTGCGCCGTCGCATGACCCAGGCAGCGCCTCCGCGATGGCTGGTGAGTGCACGGGCGATGAATTCCAGCTGCGGGTGCCAGGGCTGGCCGGTATAGGCCAGGTAGCCCCCCTCCGGCACCACCGCGGCAATACCCTGCAGCGAACGCAGCACGGCATCGTTGTCGGGGAACAGCTCGTACAGGCCTGAGACCACTGCCAGCGTCGGCGTGGGTTCCACCGTCGCCAGCAACGCCGGATCGAACGCGTCGCCCTGCTCGAAGCGGGCGATGTCGGCGGCTCCCAGCCGTTCGATCAAGGCCTGGCCCTGGGTCACGTTGAGCGGGCTGAAATCACGCAGCACGATGCGGTCAGCGCGCTGTTCGCCCTGGCCCAGGGCTTCCAGCACATAGCGGCCATGGCCGGCGGCCACGTCCAGCACCTGCACCGGCAGATCCTGGCCGCGCAGGCGCGTGGCGGCATCTCGCAGCAGTTCCTGCAGGTGCTGGCCACGCACGCGGATACCACGCCAGCCGATCGCATCGAGGTAGTTGCGGTCGATCATCCGCCCCACCGGTCCCTTGCCGCGCGCTTCGTCGCGGTAGATGTAGTCCAGCGTGCTGCCGGAATCGAAACCGGTCTGCAGGCCCAGCGCGATGCCTTCGGACAGGGTGCCGCCCAGGCGCAGGCCCGCGCGCACCCCGCGCCAGCGCAGGTCGGCCAGGCTGTTGCGTTCCGGTGGCCAGGCCAGGATCTCCGATTCCTCGAACGTCGGCCCATGCCGATGGGCGTCGCGCCGCGACAGCGTGCGCAGCGGTTCGGCGAAACGCGCCTGGATGAAGTCGCGGATGCGCGCCAGTGCCGGCGCACGATGGCGCTCGCCCAGCGTGTCGTGGAAGAAGCCCGGCAGGTACACGCGCTCCTTGATCGGACTGGACAGGCGCTCATAGAAGCGGTCCTGCGGACCACGGTGCACCACGAAGTCGGAGCCGGACACCAGCAGTTGCACCGGCACGCTGATCGCCTGCGCGTCGGCCACGATGCGGTCGGCGGCTTCATACAGGCCCAGCAGCACGCGTACCGAGATCGGCCGGGTGATCAGTGGATCGGTGCGGTAACTCTCCACCCGTGCCGGATCATGCGTCAGCCACTGCGGCTTGACGTAGCTGTTGACGAAGAAATTGCCGCGCAGCTTCTGCATCAGGGCCAGGCCTGGACGTGCGAACGGCACATACAGCTTCACCTTGAATGCCGGTGACGCCAGCACCAGCGCGCGCAGGCGGGGGGCATAGTCGTGTACCCAGGTCGCAGCGATGACCGCGCCCACGCTCTGCGCGACCACGACGATGTCCTCGACCGCGATGCCGTGCTCGCTGCCGATGTGGGCGATGAAGCTGTCCAGGTCGCGCACCAGCGCAGGGAAGCCCGGTGCGTCGCCACGCTCGCCCGGCGAACGCCCATTGCCGCGCGCGTCCCAGGCGAAGAAGGCGATCTCCGGCAGGTCCAGCTCGTCGACCAGATGGGCGACCCGCCCTGAATGCTCGTGGCCACGATGCAGCAGCACGATGGCCCGGACCGTGCGCCCCGGTGGTGTGCCTGCGGCCGCAACCGGCCAGTGCCGGTAGAACAGCGGTACTTGGTCGAAGCTGTGGAATTCCCGTTCCTGCACCTGACGCATGCCTTCTCCTGGTGGGCTGTTGACTTATCGCTGCGCTGTGGCCGCTTCCTTCAGTCCCCGCCGGACGCGGTTGACCGCCGTTACCCCGCACAGCAGCGCCATCGCTGCGGCCACGCCGCCGACCGTCAAGGCACCGGCCCAACCGAACGCCAGCAGCAGGCCCAGCAGGCCGATGACGAAGGCACGGTCGCTCTTGCCCATTGGGCCGTCATAGCGGCGGCCGGCACCGACCATCAGGCCCAGCACGCCGGCGTACTCGCTCAGTGCTGCGCCCCAGGCCAGCAACCACAGCGCTTCCGGGCGAACGCCCGGCACGCTGAGCAGACTCAGGTACAGCGCCGCATCGGCCACCACATCGCACAGCTCGTTCAGATAGGCGCCCAGCCGCGACTGCTGGCCGAACTCGCGGGCCAGCATGCCGTCCACGGCATTGAGGGCCATGCGCAGCAGCATCCACAGCGGCAGGGCCAGATACAGCAGCGGTTGCTGTGGCGCACAGCACCAGACCACGACGGCGACCAGCAGCGAGACCACGGCAGCGGCCACGGTCACCGCATTGGCAGTGATCCCCGCGCGATGCAGGCCGCCTACGGCCGGACGCAGCAGGTCCTGGAAACGTCCTTTCAATGCATAGATCGACACGATCCGAACCCGCAGCTCCCTGGCAGTTCCGGCACAGCCTACCCGATTGGGAGCGCACCTCCGTCGAAATGTCCGCGGCGCGGCGCCGGCCAGGGCATACCGAAGGCGGCCGCAGGGCCGTTGGGGCCGGTCAATTTTGCCGCCGCCGCCCGCCGTCGGCCCCCACCGCCTACAATATCGGCCCCGCTCCGCTGCCGATTGCCCTGTCCCATGACTGCTGATCTGTTGCCCGTCCGTCGGGCCCTCCTCTCCGTTTCCGACAAGACCGGCCTGGTCGAGCTGGCCACCGCTCTGGCCGCCCGCGGCGTCGAGCTGCTGTCCACCGGCGGCACCGCCAAGGCGATCCGTGATGCGGGCCTGGCCGTGAAGGACGTCGCCGAGGTCACCGGTTTCCCGGAAATGATGGACGGGCGGGTCAAGACCCTGCACCCGATGGTGCACGGCGGCCTGCTGGGCCGCTCGGGCCTGGATGACGCCGTGATGGCCGAACACGGCATCGGCGCCATCGACCTGCTGGTACTGAACCTGTACCCGTTCGAATCGGTCACCGCCAAGGCCGACTGCACCCTGGCCGACGCGGTGGAGAACATCGACATCGGCGGCCCGGCCATGCTGCGCTCGGCGGCCAAGAACTTCGCCCGCGTGGCCGTGGCCACCGACCCGTCACAGTACGCCGAGCTGCTGGGCGCCCTGGACACCCATGATGGCCAGCTGCCGGCGGCCACCCGCTTCGCCTTCTCGGTCGCCGCGTTCAACCGCGTCGCCCAGTACGATGCGGCGATCAGCAACTACCTGTCGGCGGTCACCGCCACCGACGCCGCCGTGCCGGTGCGTGCCGAGTACCCGGCGCAGATGAACTCCACCTTCGTCAAGGTGATGGACCTGCGCTACGGCGAGAACCCCCACCAGAGCGGCGCGTTCTACCGCGACCTGTACCCGGTGCCGGGCACCCTGGCCACCTTCCAGCAGCTGCAGGGCAAGGAACTGAGCTACAACAACCTGGCCGATGCCGATGCCGCCTGGGAATGCGTGCGCCAGTTCGATGCGCCGGCCTGTGTCATCGTCAAGCACGCCAACCCGTGCGGCGTGGCGGTGGGTGCCGGCAACGGCGATGCCTACGAGCTGGCCTACGCCACCGACCCGACCAGTGCCTTCGGCGGCATCATCGCCTTCAACAAGCCGCTGGACGCCGCCACCGCACAGGTCATCCTGGACCGTCAGTTCGTGGAAGTGCTGATCGCACCGGACTACGAGCCGGCGGCGCTGGAATACGCGCAGAAGAAGGCCAACGTGCGCGTGCTGCGCATTCCGCATGGCGACGGCCTGAACAACTTCGACAGCAAGCGTGTCGGCTCGGGCCTGCTGCTGCAGTCCTCGGACAACCGCGGCATGACCCGTGACGAACTGAAAGTGGTCAGCAGGCTGGCACCGACCGACAAGCAGTTCACCGACCTGCTGTTCGCCTGGAAGGTCGCCAAGTTCGTGAAGTCCAACGCGATTGTGTACGCCAAGGACAACCGCACCATCGGCGTCGGTGCCGGCCAGATGAGCCGCGTGTATTCGGCGCGCATCGCCGGCATCAAGGCGGCCGACGCGAACCTGGTGGTTGAAGGCTCGGTGATGGCTTCCGATGCGTTCTTCCCGTTCCGCGACGGCATCGATGCCGCCGCCGCCGCCGGCATCAAGGCGGTCATCCAGCCGGGCGGCTCGATGCGCGACGCCGAGGTGATCGCCGCCGCCGACGAGCATGGTCTGGCCATGGTGTTCACCGGCGTGCGCCACTTCCGCCACTGATCCGCATCACCAAGCCGGGCCCTGCCCGGCTTTTCTTTTCTGCTTACGAGAACCCTGTCCCATGAAGATCCTCGTCATCGGCTCCGGCGGCCGCGAACACGCCCTGGCATGGAAGCTGGCCCAGTCCTCCCGCGTCGATGAGGTACTCGTGGCACCCGGCAACGCCGGCACCGCCACCGAAGACAAGTGCCGCAACGTGGCGGTGAAGGTCACCGACATCGATGGCCTGCTGGCCCTGGCCCAGGCCGAAGGTGTTGAACTCACCGTGGTCGGCCCGGAAGTGCCGCTGGTGGCAGGCGTCGTCGATCGGTTCCGTGCCGCCGGCCTGCGCATCTTCGGGCCAACCGCCGCCGCTGCCCAGCTGGAAGGCAGCAAAGCCTACGCCAAGGACTTCCTGGCCCGGCACAACATCCCGACCGCGTTCTACGCCGTGCACACCGACGTGGAGGCGGCACTGGCCTACATCCGCGAGAAGGGTGCGCCGATCGTGGTGAAGGCCGATGGCCTGGCCGCCGGCAAGGGGGTGATCGTTGCAATGACCCTGGCCGAGGCCGAGGATGCGGTGCGCGACATGCTCTCCGGCAACGCATTCGGTGACGCCGGCGCACGCGTGGTGATCGAGGAATTCCTCGACGGCGAGGAAGCCAGCTTCATTTCGATGGTCGATGGCGTGCATGCGCTGCCGATGGCCACCTCGCAGGATCACAAGCGAGTCGGCGACGGTGATACCGGGCCGAACACCGGCGGCATGGGCGCGTACTCACCGGCCCCGGTGGTCACGCCGGAGGTGCACGCGCGGGTGATGCGCGAGGTGGTGAACCCGACCGTGCAGGGCATGATCGCCGACGGCGTTCCGTTCACCGGCTTCCTTTACGCCGGCCTGATGATCGATGCCAGCGGCGCACCAAAGGTGATCGAGTTCAACGTGCGCTTCGGTGACCCGGAAACCCAGCCGGTGATGCTGCGCCTGCAGTCGGATCTGGTCGGGCTGGTGGAAGCCGCCATTGATGGCCGCCTGGACCAGGTGCAGGCACAGTGGGATGCGCGCCCGTCGCTGGGTGTGGTGCTGGCCGCGAAACCCTACCCGGAATCGCCGGTCACCGGCGATGTGATTTCCGGCCTGGATGAGGTGCCGGCCAGCGCCAAGGTCTTCCATGCAGGTACTGCACTGGACGCGCAGGGCCGGGTGGTCAGTGCCGGCGGCCGCGTGCTGTGTGTGGCGGCGCTGGGTGACAGCGTGCGTGATGCGCAGGCCAATGCCTACGCCGGTGTGGCCAAGGTCAGCTGGGCCAACGAATTCCACCGCAACGACATCGGCTGGCGCGCGATCGCGCGTGAGCACGCGTAAAAGGCAGCGGCCTGCTGCTTGGCAGGCTCAACAAAAAACCCGGCAATGCCGGGTTTTCTGTTGGATACCTGTGACGTCACATCACGCGGTGAACAGCGCCTTCATCTTCTTCAGGGCATTCGCCTCGACCTGGCGGATGCGTTCGGCCGACACGCCGTACTCGTCTGCCAGTTCCTGCAGCGTCACCTTGCTGTCCGCATCCAGCCAACGGCGGCGGATGATGTCACGCGAACGCGCATCCAGTTCGGCCATGCCTTCGCGCAGCAGCTGCAGCTGGTTGTCCTCGCTGTCGGCACGCTCGTAGGCCATCGACGGATCTTCATCGTTGGCCACCAGGTATGCGGCCGGCGACGGCGGCGCATGATCATCATCCTCGTCGCTGGGCGCATCGAAACCGATATCGCGACCGGACAGGCGCGACTCCATTTCCATGACCTCGCGCTCGGACACGTTCAGATCCTTGGCCACCGCGCTGACTTCCGCGGCGTTCATCCAGCCCAGGCGCGTCTTCGACTTGCGCAGGTTGAAGAACAGCTTGCGCTGCGCCTTGGTGGTGGCGACCTTGACGATGCGCCAGTTCTTCAGGATGAACTCGTGCATCTCGGCACGGATCCAGTGCACGGCGAAGGAAACCAGGCGCACGCCCATGTCCGGGTCGAAGCGCTTGACCGCCTTCATCAGGCCGATGTTGCCTTCCTGGATCAGGTCGCCCAGGGCGAGGCCATAGCCGTTGTAGCCGCGGGCCACGTGCACCACGAAGCGCAGGTGCGAATGCACCAGCTCACGGGCAGCGTCCAGATCGTTGCCGTCGCGGAAGCGACGGGCCAGGTCCTGTTCGTCATCGACCGACAGCACCGGGATCTGGTGCACGGCACCGATGTAGGCGTCCAGCGAACCGAGCGCACTGGGAATCGGGAGATTGTTTGCCACAAGGGCAGTAGAGGTGTTCTGGCTCATAGGCACCCATCTTAGCAGTCCGGGATTTGGACTGCTAAAGGAGGAAAAAGTTCCAGCATCCTATTGATGCAACACTGGTCCCAAACAGAGCCCTACCGTAGCGCGATTTGATGACAGTGGCGAGCGCGCTTTTCGGGATTCACAATCCCTTGGAATTCAATCAATTACCTGCCGGGAACCGGCCGATTCCGGTCAAGCGGAGCTGAACGGGCCGTTCCGGAGGCCCATTCAGGCCAGGAAACGTTGCCCGGTGTTCAGGCCCGGCTGCCGGCGGAGGTCAAAGCGCCGCGCGCGGCGGCAGCGACCAGTCGACCGGCGCCTGCCCGCGACGCTGCAGGTAGTCGTTGGCCATCGAGAAATGCCGGCAGCCGAGGAAGCCACGATGGGCCGACAGCGGCGAGGGATGCGGGGCTTTCAGCACACGATGGCGCCGGGTATCGATGACCTTGCCCTTCTGCTGCGCGTAGGCCCCCCAGAGCATGAACACCAGGCCTTCGCGTTCGCGGTTGAGCACATCCACCACGTGGTCGGTGAAGCCTTCCCAGCCGCGGCCCTGGTGGGCGCCGGCCCTGCCCTCCTCCACCGTCAGCACGGCATTGAGCAGCAGCACGCCGCGCTGCGCCCACGGCACCAGGCAGCCGTGATCGGGACGGGGGATGCCGAGGTCGCCCTCGATCTCCTTGTAGATGTTCAGCAGCGATGGCGGCACCGGAACGCCGGCGGGCACCGAGAAGCTCAGTCCGTGCGCCTGGCCGCGCCCGTGGTACGGGTCCTGGCCCAGGATCACCACTTTCACCTGTTCGAACGGCGTGGCGTCGAACGCCGCGAAGATCTGCGGCCCCGGCGGGAACACCGCCGCGCCGGCCGCCTTGCGCTGGCGCAGGAAGGTGGAGAGTTCGCGCATCTGCGGCTGCAACAGGTAATCGCCGACCTGCTGCTTCCAGCTCGGTTCCAGCTGGATCGTCGGGGTGTCCACTACGTCATCGGTCATCGCAACAGGGGTCCATCGTTCAAGCGGGCCAGGCGCAGCTGGAACAGCACCTTGGTCACCAGCAGGCGCTCCTCGATCGGCTTCAGCACCAGATCATTGGCACCGGCCTGCAGCAACCCGGTCTGGTTGTGTGGATTGCCGTCGCCGGTCATCACCAGCACCGGCAGTCGGCGTTTGCCGTAGCCGAAATCCACGCGCACGCGCTGCACCACGTCGCGTCCGCTCAATTCGCCCTTCAGGGTGACGTCGGTCAACACCAGGTCGATGCGGTGGCGGCTGCGGCCCAGCGATTCGGCCGTGAGCAGGGTGAAGGCCTCTTCGGCACTGACCACGTGCAGCACGTTGAGCTGCTGGCGTTCGAGCATGCGCTTGGTCGCCTCCGCCACCACCCGGCTGTCCTCGATGTAGAGGATGGTCGCCCCGGGAATGGTCTGCGGCTGCACATAGCCACGGATGAAGGTCGCCAGGGCCTCATGGCCCAGCGCCTTGTCGAAATAGTCGGTGACGTACTCGGTGAAGCGCCGCTGCTCCAGATGCTGCTGCGCATCGCCGGAGACGACGATCACCGGCACGTATGCCTGGCCGGCAGCTTCGCGGACCGTCCGCGCCAGCGCCAGGCCGTCGCCATCACACAGGGTCAGCGAGGTGGTGACCAGGTCCACCGGCCCCTGCGCCAGCGCCTGCTGGGCACCCTCGATGCTGTCGCAGCCGATCACCTCCACGCCCGGCAGATCACGCTGCAGCACGTCGGCGATCAGCTTGCGCACCAGTTTGGAACCGTCGACCACCATCACCCGCGTAGCGGGCCCTCCAAGGTGCTTCAGCGCTTGCGGTTGCATGCCGGTCTCAGGTGTCGGTCGGGCGGGTCTGACGGAGGAAGTGGCCGGTGACCAGCCACGCGCCCAGCCAGCCCAGCAGCAGCGTGCCCAGCAGGACCAGGCTGCCATGCAGCAGGTCCAGGCCATGCAGCACGAACGGGCTGCCGTAGCTGCGTGACAGGTCAGCCAGCGGCGCGCGCAGGGCGGCACCGGCAATACCGATCAGGGCCAGCGCCACCGCGCCGGCGCCCAGCCCGTACCAGGCGCCCAGATACAGGAAGGGCCGGCGGATGAAGCCATCGCTGGCGCCGAGCAGCTGCAGCACGCCGATCTCCTCGCGCCGTGCCTGGATGTCGAGGCGCACGGTATTGCCGACCACCAGCGCGGCGCCGACGCCGAGCAGCACCGAAAGCACCTGTACCAGCCGCGCGCCGAACGCCAGCCACGCATCCAGACGCTGGCGCCACAGCGCATCGTGCTGCACCAGATCGGCCTCGGGCAGGCTTTCCAGCGCACGCGCCAGACGCGCATCGTCCTTGCCCTGCCCCGGGGTGATGACCAGCAGCGAAGGCAGCGGATTGTCGTTCAGCGCGTCGATCGCCTCGCCAAGGCCGGCATCGCGCAGCTCCTGCAGCCCTTGCTCGGGCGTGCGCACGGTCACCTCGCCGACGTCATCGCGGTCGCGCAGCTGGCCGGCCAGGCGCAACGCACCCGGGCCATCCACCGTGCCCTTGAGGAAGACATTGATGTCGCGCGACTGCTGCACGCTGCCGGCGAAATGCTTGAGGTTGTCCAGCGCGATCGACAGGCCCAGTGGCAGTGCCAGCGCCAGCGCCATGACCATCACCGTCAGCAGGGTCGCCCACGGCTTGCGGCAGGCGCGGCCCAGGCTGAACACCACGCTGTGCACGTGGTGCTGGAACCACACGCCGAGACGCGAGGGTGCGGCGGCTTCGCTGTTTTCGTTCTTCGCCATGCGTTACTCCGCCAGATCCTGCGGCGAGATGTCGTCCACCAGCCGGCCGTGGTCGAGAATCAGCACGCGCTTGCGCATGCGACGCAGCAGGGGAAGGTCGTGGCTGACCACCAGCACACTGGTGCCGCGCGCGGGCAGCTCGGCAAACAGGGCCATGATCTCCGCCGCCAGGGTCGGGTCCAGGTTGCCGGTCGGCTCGTCGGCAACCAACAGCTTGGGTTCACCGACGATGGCGCGGGCGATGCCCACGCGCTGCTGTTCGCCGGCCGACAGCTGCGATGGCAGCGCCTTCTCGCGATGGCCCAGGCCCATCCGTTCCAGCACGGAACGCACGCGCTTGCCGATGTCGCCACGGCGCGTACCGCGCAGGATCAGCGGCAGTGCCACGTTCTCGGCGATGGTCCGGTCCATCAGCAGGCGATGGTCCTGGTACACCGCACCGACCGCGCGCCGATGGCGCGGGACGTCGCCGCCGCGCACCTTCAGCAGGTTGCGCTCGTCGAAGACCACCGCGCCGCGGCTGGGCCGCTCGTCGAGGTGAATCAACTTGAGCAGGGTGCTCTTGCCCGCCCCGGAATGGCCGGTGACGAACAGCATTTCGCCCGGCGCGACCTCGAAGCTGACGTCGATCAGGGCTTCGTGGCCACCGGCGTACTGTTTGCTGACATTGTCGAAGCGCAGGACACTCATGCCCCGATTATGCAGGACCGGCGCGAAGTATCGATAGCGCCGGGACGCGCCCGGGTGGAATCGTTGATCTGCCGCTGCGCGCGCTGGGCATGGCCCGGCGCTACCGCTGACCGGGCGCGCCGATCAGCCGCCCGACAGCATCCGGCGGATCTTGCGGCCGATGCGGGTCAGGAACGAGTCGGCGGCGTCGGTGCTGCGCACCGGCTTGGCCACCACGTGAACCGGCGTCACCGGCGAGGCACCGTTGCCGGCGCTGCCGTTGGCGACCATCGCCTCGCCACCCTCGACCGGACGGCCATGGCGACGACGACGGCGCTTGCGCGGCTTGCGCTCGCCGTCCGCCGCGAGCTCCGGAGCACCTTCGGCACGCGGCGGACGCGGCGGGCGCGGGGCCTGGGCCGGGGTGCCGGACCCGGCACCTTCCACCGGCGCGGTCGCGCCCTGCTCGCCTTCCACCCGCGGCTTGCGCGGACCACGCGAGCGGCGTTCGCCGCTGCGCTCGCCATCGCGGCGCTCGCCACGGCCGGCGCCGGAGCGACCACCGCTGCGGCCACCGCCACGACGCTCTTCCTCGGCGGCGCGGGCTTCGCGCGCCTCGCGGAAGATCTGGCCGACGCTCTCGTTCTCGTCACCGTCCTCGCCAGCGACCGTGGCCGGGCGTTCCGGACGCGGCAGTGCGGTCATCAGTTCCTTGGTGACCGGCTCGGACGGAATCTTCTGTTCGATGTAGGCCTCGATGTCCGGCAGGCTCATCGCATAACGCTCGCAGGCGAAGCTGATCGCGTCACCCTCTTCGCCCAGGCGTGCGGTACGGCCGATGCGGTGCACATAGTCTTCGGCGTCGAACGGCAGGTCGTAGTTGTAGACGTACTTGATGCCGTCGATATGCAGGCCGCGGGCAGCCACGTCGGTGGCGACCAGGATTTCCAGCTGGCCCTTCTGGAAGCGGTTGAGCAGGCTCTCGCGCTTCTTCTGCGGCACGTCGCCGGACAGGACGCCGACCCGGTACCCGGCCTTTTCCAGCGAACGCGCCACGCGCTCGACGAAGACCTTGGTGTTGACGAAGACCATGGTGCGGGCGCCCTCGCTGCGCGAGAGCAGGCCCAGCAGCAACGGGATCTTCTCGTCGTCGGCCGGGAAGTAGATCTTCTGGCGCACGCGCGCGGCGGTCACTGTTTCAGCTTCGACCACCAGCTTCTGCGGCTCGTTCATGTGCTCGTAGGCCAGCTCCAGCACGCGATGGCTGAGGGTGGCGCTGAACAGCAGGGTCTGCCGGGTGGTGCGCTCGGGCATGCGGCGCAGCAGGAAGCGGATGTCCTTGATGAAGCCCAGGTCGAACATGCGGTCGGCTTCGTCCAGCACGCAGATCTCGCAGGCGTGCAGCGAAACCACCTTGTGCTGCTTGACGTAATCGATCAGGCGGCCGGGGGTGGCGATGATCACATCCACGCCCTGCTGCAGGATCTCGCGCTGCTTGTCGTAATCCACGCCACCGTAGACGAGGGCGAAACGCAGGCCCAGGTCGGAACCGAACTTCACGGCGTCCTTGTGGATCTGGATCGCCAGCTCGCGGGTGGGCGCCAGGATCAGCGCGCGCGGGTCTTCCGCCTTGCGGTCGGCCAGCGCCGGGCGGCTCAGCAGGCGGTTGACCACGGCAACCAGGAACGCCAGCGTCTTGCCGGTGCCGGTCTGGGCCTGGCCGGCGACATCACCACCGGCCAGCGCGACCGGCAGTGTCAGCGCCTGGATCGGGGTGCAGCGGGTGAATCCGGCTCCTTCAAGGCCGGCCTGCAGGGCCGGATGCAGCTCAAAGGAGGAAAAGGTCAAATCGGTCAGCGGTTTGTCGCTCATGAGTCCGTCTTGGTATGGCCACCGGCCAGCGGGCGGGCGGCACTGCATCGTCTGGGGGCACCGTCGCAAACTGCGGCCCCTGCGGCGGGTCGGCGGACCGGGGACCACCGGGTCCGCGCGCCGCTCAATGCCCCAGTTTAACGCACTCCGGCGGCCAAACCGGAATGAACCGTCTCACACAACCGCGAGACAGGCCCGTGCGGGACGCCTCTTCACCCAGCCACACCGCGCTTGAACAGCCCTGCCGGGGTCGCTGGAGTCCGCGGCTGCCGGCCCCCACTTCAGGAAGACAGTGAAATCCGACACATACCGCGCTTCGAAGCGATCACGATACGCTGGGTTCCAGCCGGCCACTGTCCATGCCCCGCGATAGGGGTACACTGCCGGCCGTGAGCGTCCAGGCATCCCGCCGAACGCACCGCGGCAGGACGCCGCGAGGCAACGACGAGGGTCGCGCCACCGGGCAAGGCCCAGTTCACCCACCTCCGGCCTGGCCGGGTGCAATCCAAGACGAGAAACCAAGATGAGCGACAAGGTTGTACACGTCGGCGATGCCGACTTTGATAGCGCCGTGCTGAATTCCAAGGAACCGGTGCTGGTCGATTTCTGGGCCGAGTGGTGTGGCCCGTGCAAGATGATCGCCCCCGCGCTGGACGAGCTGGCCGATGCCTACCAGGGCCGCGCCAAGATCGCCAAGGTCAACGTCGACAACAATCGTGCGCTGGCCGCCAAGTACCACGTGCGTTCGATCCCGTACCTGGTCGTGTTCAAGGATGGCGAGAAGGTCGGCGAGCAGATCGGCGCGGTGGGCAAGGCCCAGCTGGCCGGCCTGCTGGACAAGGCCCTGGCCTGACCCTGTAACGACTCCGGCAGCCGCCCGGTGCGGCTGCCGGCCGGCGCGGGCCCCCCCCGCCGGCATGGTGTTGCCCGCGGCCCCAGCCCCGCGCCCCCGGCCGCGCCGAGTGTCGGGGAATACGGCCCCGGGGGGCGGGGGCGCCCCGCCCGGGGGGCGGGCCGGGGGCCCCGGCCGGGGCCCCGCCCCCTACCCCCCCCCCCCCCCCGCGGGGGGGGGGGCCCGGCCAGGCGCGGACCGCGCCTGCATGAATGCTGTTCCCGGCGACCCTTGCACGGCGCCGCGGGCCGATGATAGTGTCGGCATATCCGGCCGCGTTCGCGTGCCGCACCTTCTGGACGCAGTTTCTTCCAGACCCATCCCCAACGTTCGCCGCCCCAGCCGGGCGCTCGCACCTTCAAGCGAGGAATAACGCTCTTGTCCGATAACACTCCCGAAACCGGCAGCGCAGAAGCGCCCGCCGAAAAGCGCGTGCGCAAGGCCCGCGTGACCAAGGCTGCCGCACCGGCCGCCGCCGAAACCAGCGCGCCCCCCGCGCAGCCGACCCTGCCGCTGGCCGCCGCGCCCGAAGCACCGGCGCCGGGCGCAGCCGCTCCCGCGCCGAGCGCGCCCGCCGCCGAGGCCCCTGCCAGCAGTGGCGGCGGTGAAGGCGGTGAGGGTCGCGAATCCGGCCAGCCGCGGCAGCAGAACCCTCAGGGTGGCGGCCAGCATCAGCACAACCAGAATGGCCAGCAGGGCCAGCAGGGCCAGCAGGGCCAGGGCCAGGGCAACCGCCGTGACCGTTTCCGCAACCGCCGCGACCGCGACCGCAACAACCGCTTCCGCGATGACGGCATGCCCAACGAGGGCGGCGAGCAGCAGGCCTTCGTGCCGCGCGTGCAGCCGACGGTGCCGGAAGGCTTCCCGGTCTATTCGCTGAGCGATCTCAAGCGCATGCCGGCACAGAAGCTGCTGGAAATCGCCGAACAGCTGCAGATCTCCGAAGGCGTGGCGCGTGCCCGCAAGCAGGATGTGATCTTCGCCCTGCTGAAGGTGCTGACCCGCCATGGCGACGGCGTTGCCGCCGATGGCGTGCTGGAGATCCTGCCGGACGGCTTCGGCTTCCTGCGCGCGGCCGAAGCCAGCTACCTGGCCGGCCCGGACGACACCTACATTTCGCCCAGCCAGATCCGCCGTTTCAACCTGCGTACCGGCGACCACCTGTCCGGCCGCATCCGCTTCCCGAAGGACGGCGAGCGCTACTTCGCGCTGTCGATCGTGGACACCATCAACGGTGAGCCGCTGGAAGCGTCGAAGAACAAGGTGCTGTTCGAGAACCTGACGCCGCTGTTCCCGCGTCGCCGCTTCACCCTGGAGCGCGGCAACGGTTCGTCGGAAGACATCACCGGCCGCATCCTCGACCTGATGGCCCCGCAGGGCAAGGGTCAGCGCTCGCTGATCGTCTCCCAGCCGAAGGCGGGCAAGACGATGATGATGCAGCAGGTCGCCACCGCGATCACCACCAATCATCCGGACGTGCACCTGATCGTGCTGCTGATCGACGAGCGCCCGGAAGAAGTGACCGAAATGCAGCGCACCGTGCGCGGCGAGGTCATCAGCTCGACCTTCGACGAGCCGGCCGCACGCCACGTGCAGGTCGCCGAAATGGTGATCGAACGGGCCAAGCGCCTGGTCGAGCACAAGAAGGACGTGGTGATCCTGCTGGACTCGATCACCCGCCTGGCACGCGCCTACAACAACGTCGTGCCGAGCTCGGGCAAGGTGCTGACCGGTGGTGTGGACGCCAACGCCCTGCACCGCCCGAAGCGCTTCTTCGGTGCCGCGCGCAACGTTGAAGAAGGCGGCAGCCTGACCATCATCGCCACCGCGCTGGTCGACACCGGCTCGAAGATGGACGAGGTGATCTACGAAGAGTTCAAGGGCACCGGCAACAGCGAAGTGCACCTGAGCCGCCGCATCGCCGAGAAGCGCGTGTTCCCGGCCATCGACATCAACCGCTCCGGCACCCGCCGCGAAGACCTGCTGATCGAGCCGGAACTGCTGCAGAAGATCTGGATCCTGCGCAAGCTGCTGCATCCGATGGATGAAATGGCCGCGATGGAATTCCTGCTCGACAAGATGAAGAACACCAAGTCCAACGACGAGTTCTTCGGTTCGATGAAGCGATAAGAAAAAAGCCCCGCACTGCGGGGCTTTTTTTGCTCGGGAACGGCGCATTCGCCGGGCATGGCCCGGCGCTGCCTTCGGTTACGGGCAGGCCACCGCGCCCTCGGCGGTGGCCGTGTTGGCCGTCAACCTGACCTGGGTGAATGCCGCGGCGAACGGCGCGTCGGCGCTGACCACGAAGGGGGCTTCCACCGCGCCCAGGTCCACGCCGCGCTTTGCAAAGCAGGCCAATGGCACGGTCACCGTCTGCTTCTGCCCGGGCGCCAGCGCGACCAGCTGCGGGGCGATGTCCACCCCACCCTCACAGCCGCTGCCACACTGCATGGTCACCTTCACCGGCGATGCCGGGCGCTTCACCAGCTGCACATCGAACTGCAGCGCGCCGTTGCTGCGCGCCAGTGCGCCGAGATTGCGGCGCGAGGTGCTGCGTGCGATCAGCTGCGCCGGGGCCCGCCAGGTCACCTCCTTGGCATCCTGCTGGGTGTTCACCTGCACGGTGCGCACCTGCACCACCGGCTTGGCGGTGGGCCAGCGCAGCGTAGCGTTCAGATCATTGCCAAGCGGTTGGGTCGCTCCCGCGGCGGCAACGTGCAGGGCGAATGGCGGCGTGTCGGCGCGGTTGAAGATCGGCAGCACGGTGACTTCGCCGCAGCTGTCCGGGTCAGCTTCCTCGAGCCTGGCGACCTTGCCGCCCTTGGCGTAGCTGAGGCCATAGCCAAGCGCGAACAGCGCCGGCTTCTTCGCGTCGGGCTGGTCGATCGGTGCCGGGCACGGAACGCCCGGCCACGGGAAGCTGAGGCGTCCACGGAAGTCGTGTGCCGGCTTGCCGCCCTTGCCCGCCACCAGCACATCAGTCACGCCCTTGCCTTCGGTGCCCGGCAGCCAGGCGGCGACGAAGGCGCTGGACAGATTGAGCAGGTCGTTGACATACATCGGGCGACCGGACAGGTAGACGGTCACCACCGGCTTGCCGGTTGCAGCTGCGGCCTTCAGCGCGGCCAGGTCCTGCGGGTAGGCCCGGCTGTGGCTGACGGTATCCGAAGCGAGAATATCGCCGTTGGTTTCCGCATAGGGCGTCTCACCGATCACCGCCAGCACCACATCGAAAGCCTTCGGATCGACGCCTTGGCCATCGGCGCTGAAGCTGACCTTGTCCGCACCCAGTTCGGCGCGCAGCGCGCCCAGCACGGAATCGGCGTTGGGAAAATCGGAATTCCTGTTCTCGGTGCCCTGCCAGGTCAGCGACCAGCCACCGGACTGGTCGCCGATGCTGTCGGCGCTCTTGCCGACCACCAGCACCCGCGCATCGCGGCGCAGCGGGAGTGCCTCGACTTCATTCTTCAGCAGCACCAGCGATTCGCGCACGGCACGCCGGGCCAGGTCACGGTGCTGCACGGCACTGGCATCGCCGGCGTAGCGGCTGTCGGACGGCTTGTGGTCGAACAGGCCCGCGCGCAGCTTCACCCGCAGGATGCGGGCGACCGCATCGTCGATGCGCGCCAGCGGAATCTCACCGCTCTTGACCTGCGCGGTGGTGTTGGCGATGAACGCTTTCCAGTCGTCGGGCACCATCACCATGTCGATGCCGGCATTGATGGCCTGCGCACAGCTGTCGTTGCGGCAGCCGGGCACCTGCGCGATGCCGTTCCAGTCGGAGACGACGAAGCCATCAAAACCCATCTTGTCCTTCAACGCATCGGTCAGCAGCGCCCTGCTGCCGTGCATCTTGCCGTAGTCCACGCCTGCGGCGCGGTCGTTCCAGCTGTTGAACGAGGCCATCACCGTCTGCGCACCCTCGGCAAGCGCACCGTAGTAGCCCTGCGCGTGGACGTTGATCATGGTGTTCTTGTCGACCAGCGCCTCACCCTGGTCGCGGCCGTTGTCGGTGGCACCATCGCCCAGGTAGTGCTTGGCGGTGGTGACCACGTTACCGTCGTCCTTGAAGGTGCCCTGTGCTCCCTTCACGTAGGCGTGGGCGTAGCTGCGGATCACCGCCGGGTCGGACGAATAGCTCTCATAGGTGCGGCCCCAGCGAGGGTCATGGGCCACGGCCAGGGTGGGTGCGAACACCCAGCCGATGCCGGTGGCGCGCACCGAGCGCGCGGTCGCCTCGCCGATGCGTTCGATCAGTTCGGCATCGCCGGCCGCGCCCAGGCCGATGTTGTGCGGGAACAGGGTCGCACCCAGCACGTTGTTGTGGCCGTGCACCGCATCGGTGCCCCAGATGAACGGCACCGGCGTCTTCGCATCGGTTGCCAGCGATGCAGCGTGGTAGGCATCGGCCAGCTGCAGCCAGTCCTGCACGCTGGCGTGCTTGTCCATGCCCGGCCAGGAGCCACCGCCATTGAGGACCGAGCCGATGTAGTAGCGGCGCACCTCGTCCGGCGTGATGGTCTTGATCTCGGCCTGGGTCATCTGCCCGATCTTCTGCGCCAGCGTCATCTGCGCAAGGATCTCCTGCACGCGCCTTTCGATATCCGCATCAGCAGCGATCACGCTGTGGACGCGCGGCCAGTCCTGCAGGCGTTCGCCCGTGGACGGCGCGGCACCCGCTGATGCGGCCAGGGCGGCCAGCAGACAGCCGGCAAGAAGGGTCTGGGTGGGGCGCTTCACTGGGTACTACCTCCGTGGATGACGTTCCTGGCGTGCGGGACTGCAGCGGCACGTCGGCATGGGCGATCGGACGCCCGTCCTGACAGCGCTGTCATATAAGCCTGCCTGCATCGTGTCAATGAGCGATCGCACATCCTGTGGCGGCAATCGCGTAACGGCGGGCTTTGCGGCCGACGCAGCACACGGCCCGCGGCGGTGGGTGTTGCGACGCGACAAGAATTCAGGACGTGCCAGTCCCCCTCGCGTCGTGGCACCATCCGCCTGCTCCGGCAACGCCGACATCGCAGGTACGCACTACCATCGGCGCGTAGCCGCCGCCTTCCAGGAGGATCCACCGCATCATGCGCAGTCGAATCGAGGATGTCGCCGCCGTTGCCGGGGTATCGATCAAGACGGTGTCCCGCGTGCTCAACCGCGAGCCCAACGTGCGCGAGCAGACCCGCGAACGGGTGCTGGCGGCCGTGGCGCGCCTGGGCTACAAGCCCAATCTCTCCGCGCGCAGCCTGGCCGGACAGCGCTCGTACGCGCTGGCACTGGTCTACAACAATCCTTCGCGCAACTACCTGATGGAAATCCAGAACGGCATGCTCGAGGCCTGCCACGCACAGCACTACAACCTGATCCTCGGCCCGGTGGGCACTGGCCGGCGTACCCTGCCCGACATGACCGCGCTGTTCGAGAACTCGCGTCCGGATGGCGTGGTGTTGATCCCGCCGCTGACCGACGACGAAGTAGTGCTGTCGTACCTGGAAGAGCATGACATTCCCTTCGCCTGCATCGCCCCGCGACACCCGGAGGGACGCATCGGCGTGCGCATGGATGAAACCACTGCGGTGGTCGAGCTGATCGGCCACCTGGTCGCGCAGGGCCACCGCCGCATTGCCCACATCAAGGGGCCGCGCGCGCATGGTGCCTGCCAGTGGCGCTACGCCGGTTACCGCCAGGCCCTGCGGCAGGCAGGTATCGCCTACGATCCGGCGCTGGTGGTCAACGGCCAGTTCTCGTTCGAGTCCGGCGTGGACGCAGCCAACCTGCTGCTCGACATGGATGAGCCTCCCACGGCAATCTTCGCCGCCAACGACGACATGGCCGCGGCCGTGTATCGCGTCGCGGGCGAACGCGGGCTTCGCGTGCCGCGCGACCTCTCGGTATGCGGTTTCGACGACACGCCGATCGCAGGGCACATCTACCCTGCACTCACCACCGTGCGCCAACCGACCTCGCACATGGGGCGGCTGGCCACCGAACAGCTGATCGAGCACATCCGTGCCGAAGCCGCTGGCCGCATGATCACGGTCGAGCACGCGGTACTCGAACGCGAGTCGACCGCCGCACCACGGCGACGTTGAGCCAGCGGCGAACCTGCGGCTCACTCGGCAGGCAGCCGCGAACCCTTCCATGCATAGAAGGCAATGTAGAGATAACACAGCGCCGGCAGCAGGAACGACAGCTGCAGGCCATGATTGTCGGCAAGCCAGCCCATGGCCAGCGGAATGACCGCACCGCCGACGATCGCCATCACCAACAGGCTTGAAGCCTGTCCGGTGAAAGCTCCAAGGCGGGTGATCGCCAGCGCGAAGATGGTCGGAAACATGATCGAGTTGAACAGTCCGATGCTCACCACCGCCCACTTGGCCAGGCCACCCGTGGTGGAGACGGTGATGCCGAGCAGCAGCACCACCGCGAGCGCGAAAAGACCGAGCAGCCAGCGCGCATCCAACCGCGCCAGCAGCGCCGCGCCGAGCAGGCGCCCGACCAGCGCACCGCCCCAATAGAGCGAGACATAACCGGTGGCCTCCTGCTCGGTCATGCCCTGGCCGATGCCCGGCGAGGACAGGAAGTTGACCAGCACGCTGCCGATGGAAACTTCCGCGCCCACGTAGCAGAAGATGGCCAGCACACCCAGTCGCACATGGCGGTGGCGCAGGACGTCCCACGGCCGGCTTCGCGCGCCGGTGCGTTCCTCCACGCCGGGAATGGTGGGAAGACGGAACATCCAGATCGCTGCCGCCAGCAGGAACAGGACCACGGCCAGGCCGAAGTACGGCAGCTGCACCGATTGCGCTTCGGCTGCACGGTAGGCCAGTGCTTCGGCCTGCGGCAACAGCGCCAGCTGCTCCTCGCTGCGCGGCTGCGCCGACAGGATCAGCAGGCCACCGAACAACGGTGCCAGCGTGGTGCCCAGCGAGTTCATCGATTGCGCCAGGGTCAACCGGCTGGAGCTGGTGCGCTCCTCGCCCAGCAATGCCACGTAGGGGTTGGCCGCCACCTGCAGCACGGTGATGCCGGTGGCCAGCACGAACAACGCCGCCAGGAACAGCCCATAGACATGGGCGGCCGCAGCCGGCCAGAACAGCAGGGAGCCGACGCCTGCAATGGCCAGCCCGGCGACGATGCCGCGCTTGTATCCCACCGCAGCCACCAGCCGGCCCGCAGGCAGCGACATCAGGAAGTAGGCGCCGAAGAAGGTGAACTGGATGAGCATCGCCTGCACCCAGCTCAGCGCGAACGCCGCTTTCAGGTGCGGAATGAGGATGTCGTTGAGGCAGGTCAGGAAGCCCCACATGAAGAAGATGGCGGTGACCACCGCCAGTGCGCGGGTGGTGCCCTGCACGTGATGTCCTCGAACGGTCGTTACTGTGTCCATTGCTTGTCCTTCCAGTCAGTGATCGAAGCCATCCTGCGGTCATGCGTGACATTTGCAGCCATTGTGATTGTCCAGCGCTGTCAGTCCGACGAATGCCCTGACACGTGCGGGCTGAAAGCTGATCCGCGCAGTTTTGTTCTGCACCGCACAACACTCTCCTGCCCCCGTGTTGGCAGCGCTGTCATCCCTGAAAAACCGCTGCAGATGCCGTCGCACAAGGCGTTGTTTCCGAAGCGACGAGGTTCTGGCAACGATTTCACAGCGCGCCTTGCGACCGCCGACGCGGCGCACTTCATGGCAGTTTGTTGACAACGCTGTCAAGCGTCGCTCCAATCCGGGCCACATGCAGTAGTCCGTGATTGAACGAAGCAGGATCGCCATTACCGAATTCCCTGGGGAGGGAGCTTCCATGAAGACGTACAAGGCAGTACCTCGCAAGACGATGCTCACTTCCGCGCTGCTGGCTGCGCTGGCCGCCCCGGCATGGGCACAGGACGCACCCGGCACCAACGAACCAGTCGATCCGACCACGCTCGATGCGGTGCAGGTCACCGGTATCCGCGGCAGCCTGACCTCATCGATGAACCTCAAGCGCGACAGCCAGGGCGTGGTTGACGGCATCGTCGCCGAGGACATCGGCAAGTTCCCGGACACCAACCTGGCCGAATCATTGCAGCGCATCAGCGGCGTTTCCATCGACCGCACCTCCAGCGGCGAAGGGTCCAAGGTGACCGTGCGCGGCATTGGTCCGGACTACAACCTGGTGCTGCTGAACGGGCGGCAGATGCCGGCGTCGAATCTGGGCAACGGCGGCGGCGGCCTGTCCGGCTCGCGCTCGTTCGACTTCGCCAACCTCGCTTCCGAGTCGATCTCTGCGGTGGAGGTATACAAGACCAGCCGCGCCGACAATCCTGCCGGTGGCATCGGTGCCACCATCAACATCAAGACGCTGCGGCCGCTGGAGTCCGAGCCGGTGATCAGCCTTGGTCTGAAGGCGGTCAACGATTCGTCCAACGACAACCTGCCGCGGACCCTGCGCGGCTCCAACGTCACCGGTGAGCTCTCGGGCATCTTCAGCCAGCGCTACGCCGACGATCGCTTCGGCGTGACGTTCAGCGCCAGCCACCAGGAACGTGATTCCGGCTTCAACCAGGCCACCGTGGCCGAGGGCTGGGCCACGTTCAAGGGCGACGAGAGCGCGGACTGGCGGGCACTGCCGCTGCCGGGCCAGGGGTATTCCGACCGCATCACCAACCGCCCCGGCCCCGACGACGTCTACGCACGTCCGCAGAACACCGCCTACAACGTCAATGGCGTGCAGCGGCAGCGCACCAACGCGCAGGCGACGTTCCAGTGGAAGCCGGCCGACAATGTCACCACCACGCTGGACTACACCTATGTCGAGAACAAGGTGCAGCAGCAGCGCAGCGAGCTGTCGGTCTGGTTCAACTATGGTCCGGGCGACAGCATCTGGACCAACGGCCCGGTGTCCGCGCCGATCATCTACAGCGAGGACATGACCAATTCGGACGTGTCGATGGGCGGCGCCAAACTGGCCACCAAGACCGACATGCACTCGCTGGGCTTCAACGTCGACTGGGAAGTGAACGACGCGCTGGACCTGTCCTTCGATGTGCACAACGCCGAGTCGGAATCGCGGCCGGACAGTCCCTATGGCTCGGCGGGCGTGCTCGGCGTGGCCGCCTTCGTGCGTGGCACCACCACCGTCGACTACAGCGGCGACCTGCCGATCATCAACATCGCACTGCCGCCGGGCGGCGTGCAGGCCTCCGACGCACTGGTCACCGGCTCGGTGTTCCAGAACAGCTACAACAAGTCCAAGGTGCAGCAGTACCAGGGCCGCGGCACGTTCCGCTTCGCCGACTATTCGGCGCTGGACTTCGGCGTGGGCCACACCCAGGTGGAGAACCGCTCTGCCTCGGCCATCATGCAGCGCAACAGCTGGGGCGGTCTGGGCTCTCCGGCCGACTACGCCGATGACATCTGGTACGCCGACAACATGGGCAAGTACTTCAAGGCATTCTCCGGCCACAACGATCCGCGCCTGACCGGCCAGTTCCTGGTGTTCGACTTCGACCGCCTGATCGATCGCGCGGCCCAGGTCGGCACCGATTCCGATCCGGCCTGCCCGAGCTGCTACTACGCACCGACGGAGTACTCCGAGGACATCCGCACCACCGAGAAGTCGAAGAGTGCCTACCTGCAGTACCGCACCACGTTGGATTGGTCGATGCCACTGCACGTGGCCGTCGGCGCGCGCTACGAGCAGACCGAGGTGGAGTCGAATGCGCTGGTGCGCGTACCGACCGGCATCAGCTGGAGTTCGGCCAACGAGTTCAACATCGACTACGCCGCCGATCGCGGCTTCGTCGGTGGCAAGGGCAAGTACGACTACGTGCTGCCGAACGTTGATCTGAAACTGGACCTGGCCGAGACGCTGGCGCTGCGCGGCAGCTACAGCCGCACCCTGGGCCGGCCGAGCTGGACGCAGATCCAGAGCGGTCAGTCGCTGGCCGACATTGTGCGCACCCAGGGCGGCACCGGCACCCGCGGCAATCCGGGTCTGGAGCCGCTGATCTCGGACAACTTCGATCTGTCGCTGGAGTGGTACTACGGCGAGGCCAGCTATGCCTCCGTGGGCTTCTTCCGCAAGAACATCAAGAACTTCATCAGCGACACCATCGTGCGCGAGAACGCCGGCACCCTGCATACGCCGGTCGGTGGCGCGTACTGGAACGAGGCACTGGCATCGGGCTGCGGCACCACCGACATGCCCTGCATCCGCGACTACATCTTCACCAACCATGCCGGGGATCCCGGCGTGACCTATACCGGGCGCAATTCGGCCGGGCAGATGACCGGCACCATCGTCGGCCAGCCCAACGACCCGGTGGCCGGTTTCGACATCACGGTACCGGCCAACCAGCACTCGGATCACCTCGACGGCTGGGAAGTGGCGGTGCAGCACCTGTTCGGCCAGTCCGGCTTCGGCGTGGCCGCGAACTACACCAAGGTGAAGTCGGGGCTGACGTTCAACAACCTCAGCCTGGGCGACCAGTACCCGATGATCGGCCTGAGCGATTCGGCCAACGTGGTCGCGTTCTACGACAAGAACGCCTGGCAGATCCGCGCGGCCTACAACTGGCGCGACAAGTTCCTAAACGGCATCGGTGGCCAGGGCCCGAACCCGAACTACACTGCCGCGTACGGTCAGCTCGATCTCAACATCAGCTACGCGGTCAGCGAACAGCTGACGCTGAGCCTGGAAGCAATCAACCTGACCGACGAGACCATGCGCACCTATTCGCGGCACACCAACATGCTGCGTTATGCCACCCAGACCGGTCCGCGCTACATGTTCGGCGTCCGCTACAAGTTCTGACCGGCGGCGGAGGGCTCGTGGAGCCGGGTTCATGCCCGGCCCACGCCGCACGGGTGCATGATGCGCGGACCCAAGGCCGCCGGGCACGGGCCCGGCCCTCCATCACGACCAGGATGTCCACGCATGCTGCCCCACCCCCGACCCATCGATGACGTGCGGGACCTGGACCCGGATGAGCTGCCGGCCCGGCTGCACACCTGGACCACGCCGAAGGTGATCCGCGGGCTGGTCGCGCACTGGCCCCTGGTCGCGGCCGCGCGCCGCTCGCCTGCGGAGGCGGTTGCGCACCTGGCCGCGTTCGACCACGGGCAGATGCCGGTGACCGCGACCACTGCAGCACCCGACGCCGGCGGCCGGCTGTTCTACAACGCGGACATGAGCGGCTTCAACTTCCGCCGCGAGCAGGTACCGTTGAAAGTGGTGCTGGCCACGCTGCTGAAGTACGCCACCGATCCGGCGCCGCCATCGATCTACGTGGCATCGACGACGCTGGACAGCTTCCTGCCCGGCTTCACCCGGGCCAATCCGCTGCAGCTGGGCGTGGACGAACCTCTCAGCAGCATCTGGATCGGCAACCGCTCGCGCATTGCCGCCCATCAGGACGTACCGGACAACCTGGCATGCGTGGCGGCCGGGCGCCGCCGGGTGACGCTGTTCCCACCGGACCAGATCGACAACCTGTACATCGGCCCGCTCGATTTCACTCCCGCAGGGCAGGCGATCAGCCTGGTCGATTTCCACGCACCTGACCTTGATCGCTTTCCGCGCTTCCCGCAGGCGCTGCAGCAGGCGCTGGTGGCCGAACTTGAACCGGGCGATGCGGTCTTCATCCCTTCACTGTGGTGGCACCACATGGAAGGTCTGGAAACATTCAATGTGCTGGTCAACACCTGGTGGCGGCCGGTGCCGGCCTGGATGGACTCGCCGATGAATGCCCTGATGCTGTCGATCCTGGCCCTGCGCGGATTGCCTGCGGCACAGCGCGCGCAGTGGCGCGCGATGTTCGACCACTATGTGTTCGCCGACAGCGAGGCAGCGACCGCACACATCCCGATGCAGGCGCAGGGTGTGCTGGGAACGCTCGACGCAGCGGCGGCCGCGCACGTGCGCCAGACCCTGCTGCGCCGCCTGCAGCGCTGAGGCCGCCGGTCGCGCCGGGCTTCACCCGCGCCGACGCCGTTTCTGGCGATAATGCTGCCTGCATTCCGCCTGCGCCTGCCCGCATTGCGGTCCCCCCCGCCCCATCCTGCTCCGCATGCGCCTGATTTCGCCCCGCCTCAACCTGGGCAAGCTGATCCTGGCCCTCGCCCTGCTCAGCGCCATCATCGCCCTGGCCAATACACTGCTGGCCAGCTACCGTGTGCAACGCGACCAGCTGGTCGGCAACACGCTGGAGGCCAACCGCGTCTATGCCAGCAAGCTGGCCGAGACGACCCAGAACTTCCTGCTGTCCGCCCAGCAGCAGTTGGCCTACAGCGCGACCCGGCTGGGCGAGGCGGACATGGATCCGCGCCAGGCGCAGGGCGAAGCCAGCCGCCTGCAGCTGCAGTCGAGCAGCTTCAACTCCTCGCTGGTCGTGGATGCCGATGGCCTGGTGATCGCCACCTCGCCCCAGACGCTGCAGCTCCAGGGCGAGATCCTGCACAGCGCGGGCAACAATGCGGCACTGGCCTCCCGTCAGCCGATGATCAGCGATCCCTACCAGTCGGCCACCGGCAAGCTGCTGGTCTCACTGTCGCATCCGATTTTCGACGGCCAGGGCCGGTACCGCGGCTATATCAGCGGCACCCTGTACCTGCGCCAGCGCAGCGCGCTGCATACGCTGCTGGGTACGCATTACTATCGCGACGGCTCGTATCTGTATGTGGTCGACCGCCATGGCCGCCTGCTGTACCACGTCGAAGGCGAGCGGGTGGGCGACTATGTGGTCGGCAATCCGGCGGTGACGGCGGTGATCCACGGTGAGCGGGGAGCGCAGCAGGTACGCAACAACCGCGGTGTATCGATGCTGGCCGGCTATGCCCCGGTCGCTGTCACCGGCTGGGGCATCGTCGCCCAGCGGCCCACCGAAGCCACCCTGCAGCCACTGTCGCGGCTGATGTCGGCGGTGATCTGGAACGCGATCCCGCTGGGTGTGTTGTCACTGGTGATCACCTGGTGGTTCGCCCGGCGCATTTCGCTGCCGCTGTGGCAGCTGGCGCGCAACGTGCAGGCCGGCGAGGACACCGGCAACGCGATCAGCCATGTCAACGGCATCCGCGCCTGGTACTTCGAGGTTGCCCAGCTCAAGCATGCGGTGCTGCACAGTTTCAACGCACTGCAGGACCGGATCGGCACGCTCAACCGCGCCAGCCGCACCGATCCGATGACCGGTCTGTTGAATCGTCGCGGGCTGCAGCATGCGCTGGATGCGCTGCAGGCGCAGGGCATTCCCTTCGCGATCCTGGCGCTGGACATCGATCGCTTCAAATCGATCAACGACGGCCATGGGCATGACGTCGGTGATGCCGTCATCGTCCATATCGCCGAGCAGATGCGCCGCCACTCGCGCGAGAGCGATCTGTTGTGCCGCGCTGGCGGCGAGGAGTTCCTGCTGCTGTTGCCGGGTATCGGTACCGAGCCTGCGCGCCAGGCCGCCGAGCGCCTGCGCCAGCACATCGCCGATCACCCCTTCGCACCGGTCGGCACGATCACGGTGTCGCTGGGCGTGGCCCATTTCCCCAGCTTCCATGCCGATGCCGAGCAGGCCCTGCGCCTGGCCGACAAGGCCCTGTACCTGGCCAAGGAACAGGGGCGCAACCGGGTAATCGTCTACCCCCACGCAGACTGAAGCGCAGGCGCGCGGGGCTACGCCAGCCGGTGGCTGGCGGCATAGGGCGGCGTGTCCGGATAGTCGCCACTGGCGAAGCGGGCCTGCAGGGCCTGCCACCAGCCGGGATCGAACAGGTGCCGATAGTGCTCACGCACGGCCGCCAGTTCGCCGGCCGGCAATCCCATGAAGGGGCCGAAGCGTTCGGGGAACACATCGCGCGGGCCAACGTGGAACCAGGGCTCGTCGGCCATCGCCTCTTCCGGCGAGCTCGGCTGCGGCCAGGCACGGAACACACAGTCGCTGACGAGGCACAGTTCGTCGTAATCGTAGAAGACCGCGCGGCCGTGACGTGAAACACCGAAATTCTTCGGCAGCATGTCACCGGGGAAAATGTTGTTGCGCGCCATGTCGGTGATCGCCTGCGCGTAGTCGAGCACCGCAGCGCGCACCGGCTCTGCGCCCTGCTCGCGCAGGTACAGGTTCAACGGGCGGAAACGGCGCTGCACGTAGCACAGCGCCACTTCCACTTCGTCGTCATCGACGCGGATGCTCTGCGCGCACTGGCCCAGCAGTTCGTCAAGCAGCACCGGCGCAAAGCGGTCGCGCGGGAAGCGCAGGTGCCGATAGGGTTGCGCGTCCAGCAGGCGGCCGACACGGTCCAGGTTGAACACCAGCGCGTACTTCTCTTCCACCTGCTGCCGTGACATCGCCTTCGGCCAGGCGAAACGATCGCGGATGAGTTTGAACACCAGCGGATAGCTGGGCAGGGTGAACACGGCCATGACCATGCCGGGGGTGCCTTCGGCGTGGACCAGGCGCTCGTGTGGATGTTCATTGAAATGGCGGAAGAAGGTGCGGTAGCGCTCGGTCTTGCCCTGCTTGGCACGGCCCAGCACGGTGTAGATTTCGTCGATCGGCTTGCCCGGCAGCAGGCTGCGCAGGAACACCACGGCGTCGCCGACGGTGGCCAGGTCGGCCTGGAAATAGCTGCGCGACACGCCGAACAGGTGGGCGACATCGCGGCGACGGGTCAGCACTGCATCGGCACGCAGGCCCTGTTCGTCGTTGACCAGCGCGATCACGCAGGGCGAGAAGCGATGCTCGCCGAAGACGCGCCCTACCAGATAGGCGCGACGCTCGCGGTAGAACACGGTATCCAGCAGTTCGATGCTGCGCACCGGCGTGTCGCCCCAGTGCGCAAGATCATCCTGCAGCCGCACGGCGATGGCGGCGGCACAGCGCAGCTGGTGCGCGTAGGGAACGTCGAAGCGATAGTCAGCCAGTACGCGCTGCAGCGCCTCCACCGGGCGCGTCGGCGAGACCGCATAGGTGTGGCGGGCGACCGGATGGGTGATCGCATCGGACGGCTCGACATCGAAGGCGATGAACTCCACCGCCGGGTCCACGCCGCGGGTGGCGAACAGCCGCCGCGACAGCGTGTTGTAGAAGGTCTTGTACAGCTCGGCGTCGATCAGCCCCTGCAGCAGTGCGCTGTAGGCGCCGTGCACCTGCAGCCACAGCGACCGCTCGCCGATCGCCTCGCCGGCAAGCCGGCGCAGTGCATCCATCTGCTCGGCGATGCACAGGTCGTACAGGGCGATGCGCTCGACGGCGTCCTGGCGGGCACCGCTCCAGTCGCGCTGCTCGAAGCGCTGCCGCGCGCGGGCGGTGATCGCCGCGAAGCGGGCATGGTACTGCTCGAATCCATCGCGGATGGCGCCGGCGATGCGCGGCGCCAGCTCGGCAGCGATGTCAGGCGTGGACATGCAGGGCTCACCGGAGAAGATGGCTCAACCATACGCCGGCGTGGGGTGGAATGGGTAGAGCCGGGTCCTGCCCGGCTCCAACAGGCATCGGCTCAGATGGCCAGCTCGGCCTCCACTTCCTGCACCTTGCGCCGGGCCAATGCCAGATTGGATTTGCTACGGTCCAGCACGATGTAGAAGAACAGGCCCTTCTTCCTGGCCACCGGGCGCATGATGTGGTACGCCCTGCCCAGCGAGATCAGGATGTCCTCGATGCTGTCGTTGAGGTTGAGCGACGCTGCGGTTTTCATCTTCGCGCGGATCACTTCAGTGTTGCCGGCTGCCGCCACTTCCATGTCCATCCCCGCACCGGCTTCGCCCAACAGCATGCCGCTTTCATAGTCGACCAGCGCCACGGCCTGCGCGCCATCGATACCCATCAGTGCATTCAACGATTCATTCAATCCAGACACGTTGCACCCCTTGTCGGTGTAGGTTCGAGCCCCTCGTTCCCCTGCGGCCGGGCTCACGGTCCGCCGAGTTCGGCCAGGATCGCCTGGCCACATTCCCTGCTCTGCCACAGCACCTGGCCGATCACGCTGCGCTGGTCGCAGGCTGCCATCAGCAGCAGCGGCGCACGCCCTTCACCGTGAATGGCCAGCATCAGCACCTTGCCGCCCGCGGCTTCCAGCATCAGCGTCTGCAGGTCTCCCAGGACCAGCTCGCGCCCTACTGCTGCCGCCAACGCCAGCATTGCGCTGGTCATCGCGGCCAGGCGTTCACCACGCCCTTCGGCGCCGGCGCTGACCAGCGCGAAGCCATCGACACTGGCCAGCACCACGGTGCGCACCCCTTCCACCCGGTGCTGCAGGTCCTGCAGCAACGGCTGCAGGCGTTCGCGCTGGCGTGCATCGGGCAGCAGTGCGGCCTGTCCGTCAGCCATGCGCGGTCACCAGCGCGTACGCTTCGATCTCGCTCATCAGCACATCCATCAGCAACAGCCCCTGTTCGCGGTCGCGCGCATCCAGCGGCAGCAGCGGCAGCGGTTGGCCGTCGATCTGCGCATGTGCTGCCCAGTGTTCCATCGCGGCCGCCGGTGCCTGGTCCAGATGGGTCACCGCCACCACCAGTGCCAGCGCCGGTCCGAACGGCCGCAGCACCTGCAGGTAGCCGTCCAGTTCGGCAGCCACGCCGGCACGTCGGCCATCGAGCAGCAGCACCGCGCCGCGCGCGCCCTGCAGCAGGATCGGCCACAGGAAATCAAAACGTTGCTGACCCGGTGTACCGTACAGGCGGAGGCGCTCGCCATTGGGCAGATCGATGTCGGCGTAATCGAGCGCCACCGTGGTCGATGCCTTGTCGGCGCCAAGCCGATCGCTGTTGGCGACGTCGGTGTCCACTACCGTGCCGGCGGCGATGCTGCGCACCAGCGTCGACTTGCCGCTGCCCATGCCACCCAGCACGACCACCTTGTGCTCACGCATTGCGTTCGCTCCCGCGCAGGTGGCGCCACAGCCGGGCCAGCAGCCCATTGTCGTTGCCCGTGCCGCGCATGACCGTCACCGTCGCCGCAGGCGCCGGTTGCAGCTGCGCATAGCCACACAGATAAGCGGCGTGCACGAAATCGCGTACTGCAGCCTGCGGAAGGTCGAGCAGCACGGCACACTCGTCCACCGTACAGGCGCGCTTGAGCAGCAGCGAGCACAGGCGGAAGCCATCGTGATCGTGGCCCAGTACGCGGAAGTCAGGCCAGCGCAGCAGTTTCACCGAGGCGACGCGCAGGCGCTCGTCCAGGGCCTGCCAATGCGGGCTGCGCTGCGCCCACTGCCACAGCAACGGGCGCAATGGCTGCCGGGTGCGATCTGCCGCCTGGGCCTGCAGCTGCGCTGCTGTCAGCGCATCGAGCCAGAGCTGTTCGAACCCCCGCGCAAGGCGTTCGACCAATGCCACGACGGGCTCGTGCAGTGCGATGGCCTGGTCCTGCTCCAGGTCCAGCAGCAGCAGGGGCGCAGCGGCATCCCCCAGCAGCGCGTATCCCTGCCGCAGTGGCAAGCGCTCGCGCAGCAGGCGGGTGATCGCGTGTGCACCATCGGCCAGGCGGATCGGCGCGGGCACGTGTGGAATTACGGGTTCCGGTGGGCGCTGCATGCCACGCAGTGCGCGGCCGATGGCGCCGTCATCGAGCACACGCTGCTGGCCATCGCCGTCGCGCAGCTGGCCACCGGGATCTTCGATCCAGCACTGCAGGCGGGGCCGCTGCTGGCGCATGCGCAGGGCCGCGTTGCGCAATGCGGGCGTATCGCGGATGACCAGCAGATCACAGTCGTCCAGATCCTGGCTGCGGCGGATCTGGCCGTCAGGCAGGGCCGAAGCGATGCGCAGGCGCCTGAGCAGGGCCTGCTCTCCCTGGATATCGGTTCCCACTACCAGCACGCGTGCCATCCGTGTTCCCCGTGCGACCGCCTCCCCGGCGATCTCGCGTCGCCAAGGCTAGGTCATCGCCCTCGGCGTCCGTCGTGATCGACCGCTCAGATTGACAGTGCCCGCGCGTACGCACGCATCGGTTCTGCGACGGCCATCGCGGGCAAGTTTCATGCCGTATTGACGGCATTCCGACAGCTGACGGAAGTCACGTTTTCATCGCTTGGGGTCAGATCCCTTTTGCATGGCAAAAGGGGATCTGACCCCGGAGCCAAAAAGAAACCCGCGCCGAAGCGCGGGTTCCGGGGTCACGACCGAAAGGCGATGGATCAACCGCGCAGCTGCTCCAGCGCGGCGTTGAAGGTCGCGCTCGGGCGCATCGCCTTGCTGGCCTTTTCCACGTCCGGGCGGTAGTAGCCGCCGATGTCCACGGCCTTGCCCTGCACTGCGATCAGCTCTTCGACGATCTTCTGCTCGTTGTCGGTCAGGGCCTTGGCCAGCGGGGCGAAGCGTGCCTTCAGTGCGGCATCCTCGTCCTGCGCGGCCAGGGCCTGCGCCCAGTACAGCGCGATGTAGAAGTGGCTGCCACGGTTGTCGATGCCACCGAGCTTGCGCGAAGGCGACTTGTCGTTGTCCAGGAACTGGCCGTTGGCTTCGTCCAGCGCCTTGGCCAGTACACGGGCTGCTGCATTGTCGTAGCGGTTGCCCAGATGCTCCAGCGACGCTGCCAGCGCCAGGAACTCACCGAGCGAATCCCAACGCAGGTAGTCCTCTTCAACGAACTGCTGTACATGCTTGGGAGCCGAGCCGCCGGCACCGGTCTCGAACAGGCCACCACCAGCCATCAACGGCACGATCGACAGCATCTTGGCGCTGGTGCCCAGCTCCATGATCGGGAACAGGTCGGTCAGGTAGTCACGCAGCACGTTGCCGGTCACCGAGATGGTGTCTTCGCCCTTGCGGATGCGGGCCAGCGAGAACGCGGTGGCTTCCACCGGCGGCAGGATGCGGATGTCCAGGCCGGCGGTGTCGTGGTTCTTCAGGTACTGCTCGACCTTGGCAATGACCTGCGCGTCATGGGCGCGGGCAGCGTCCAGCCAGAACACGGCGGGGGTGCTGCTGAGGCGCGCGCGCTCGACCGCCAGCTTGACCCAGTCCTGGATCGGGGCGTCCTTGGTCTGGCACATGCGCCAGATGTCACCGGCCTCCACCGCGTGCTCGAACACCACGCTGCCCGCGTCATCGGTGACCTTGACCACGCCGTCGGCGGCGATCTGGAAGGTCTTGTCGTGCGAGCCGTACTCTTCGGCCTTCTGCGCCATCAGGCCGACGTTCGGCACCGAGCCCATGGTGGCCGGGTCGAAGGCGCCGTGCGCCTTACAGTCGTCGATGACGGCCTGGTAGACGCCGGCATAGCAGCGGTCCGGGATGACCGCCTTGGTGTCCTGCAGCTTGCCTTCGGCATTCCACATCTTGCCGGAGTCGCGGATCATCGCCGGCATCGAGGCGTCGACGATCACGTCGCTCGGCACGTGCAGGTTGGTGATGCCCTTGTCCGAGTTGACCATGGCCAGGCCCGGGCGCTGCGCGTACTCGGCCTTCAGGTCGGCTTCGATGGCGGCGCGGGTGGCCTCCGGCAGCGACGGCAGGCGCGCGACCAGGTCTCCGATGCCGTTGTTGGCATCGAAACCGGCCTGCCGGATGGCGTCGGCGTGCTTGGCCAGCACGTCCTTGTAGAACTCTTCCACGACCACGCCGAACATGATCGGGTCGGAGACCTTCATCATGGTCGCCTTCAGGTGCAGCGAGAACAGCACGCCCTGGCTCTTGGCATCGGCGATCTGCGCGTCGATGAAGGCAGCCAGCGCCTTGCGGCTCATCACGGCGGCATCAACGATCTCACCGGCCTTGACCGCGGTCTTTTCCTTCAGCACGACGGTGCTGCCGTCATTGCCATGGAAGGTGATCTTCAGGGTGCCGGCGTTGGCGAGGGTTGCCGACTTTTCGCTGCCATAGAAGTCGCCCGCGTCCATGTGCGAGACGTGCGACTTCGAATCGGCGGACCAGGCGCCCATGCGATGCGGATGCTTGCGGGCATAGTTCTTCACCGACAGCGGCGCGCGACGGTCGGAGTTGCCTTCGCGCAGCACCGGATTCACCGCGCTGCCCTTGACCTTGTCGTAGCGCGCCTTGTAGTCGCGCTGCTGGTCGTCGGCCGGCGTTTCCGGGTAGTCCGGCAACGGATAGCCCTGGTCCTGCAGCTCCTTGATGGCCGCCTTCAGCTGCGGCACCGAGGCGGAGATGTTGGGCAGCTTGATGATGTTGGCGTCCGGCGTGGTCGCCAGCTGGCCCAGCTCGGCCAGGTCGTCACTGACCTTCTGCTCCTCACCCAGCAGTTCCGGGAACTGCGAAAGAATGCGCCCGGACAGCGAGATGTCGCGGGTTTCCACCACGATGCCAGCGGTGGCGGTGTAGGCATCGACGATCGGCAGCAGCGACTGGGTGGCCAGGAACGGGGCTTCGTCGGTCAGCGTGTAGAGAATCTTGGACATGGGGGACTTGGACTCTGTAGCAGTGCTCAGGGAAAGCCCGGCGGCAGCGCCGGACCACGTGCAACCGTGTCTCGCGCGGGGCCTGGCCCCACGCTTTCCCCCGTCGCCGTCAGGGTGGGCGCGCGGCGGGGAAACCCCTGCATTGTCGCGTTTTCAGCCGCGCGGGGCAAAGCCGCGCCATACGCGCCGGTACTGCAACGGAGTGATTCACCCGGCTGGGGGTGTCACGCAAAAAAAAGACGCAGCCTCGCGGCTGCGTCCATCGTGAGCCCTGCCGGGAGAGAGTCGGCAGGACTTACTTGACCTCGAACTCCTGCGGCGTTCCGGCCGCCTTACCATCAACCATGACTTCGGCGCGGTACTTGCCGGCCGGCCAGCCATTGGCATTCTTGAAGGTGATGTTGGTGGTCTCGGCACCGCTGGTGTTCAGCGTGGCATTCTGCTCGCCGGCGACCTGACCGTCCTGGAAGGTCAGCTTGGCGCCGACGTTGACGTTGTTGGCAGCACCGTCTGTGCGGACCGACACGATCACATCGTCCTTCGGCGCGAACAGTGCTGCCGGAGCGACGGACTTGTCCGCTGCCGCCGTCTTGCCGACGGAGACGGAGGAGACGGCTACTGCCGCCTCAGACATCGGCGGCGGCGCGCCGGTCATCGGTGCCGGGGCCGTTTCGGCCGGGGCGGTGGCAGCGGGCGCTGCATTGCTGTCGGTCGACTCTTCCTTCTTCTTGCAACCCACCAGGGCGACGCTGCCCAACAGGGCGGTCAGCAGGGCGGTCTGGAGCGGCGTGGTCTTGATCATTCGGTGTTCCTCCCAGGATTGTCGGATGGCGTGCGGGCGCGGCCGGCTTACTTCGGTGGCAGTTTCAGGGTCTGGCCAGGGAAAATCTTGTCCGGGTCATCGAGCACGTCCCGGTTGGCTTCGAAGATCTTCTTCCAGGCATTGGCGTCGCCAAGATGCGCCTTGGCGATCTTCGACAGCGAGTCCCCCTTCTGCACGGTGTAGGTGCCGCCGCTGACCACCTCGGCGGTGCTGTCCACCGAGCCGCTGACGCCGGAGAAGTCCGCCTTCGGTGCCTGCTGGGCGGTACTGTCGACGCTGGCGCTGACGCCGGAGAAATCAGCTTTCTTCTCGGTACTCATCCACAACTCCCGTCTGCATGACTACGTGGTTCGCACGGTGCCATGGCGGTTGTTAAATGGGGATGGTGCAGATGTGAAGCCGCCCCCCCGGGGGGCTGAACAATCGGGAGATGGACACCCCCTGCCCGCTGCTCCACCGGTAGCGGGGGGGGGGGGGGGGGGGGGGGGGGGGGGGGGGCCGGGCCGCCCCCGGCGGGGGGGGCCGGGGCCCGCCCCCCCCACCGGGGGGGGGGGGGGGGGGGGGGCGGGGGGGGCGGGGGGGGGGGGCGGGGCGCTACCTTAACCGCCTGGGGGGTTTACGGGCGCTGCTCGCGGTAGGTCGCGGCCGGGGCCGCGATGCCGGGGCTGGCGCGCCATGGATTGATGTCGAGGCCGCCGCGACGCGTGTAGCGCGCTTCCACTTCCAGCCACTGCGGCCGGCAGCGCGCGGAGACCTCGCTGAAGATCCGCTCCACGCACTGCTCGTGGAATTCCGCGTGCTCGCGGTAGCTCACCAGATAGCGCAGCAGGCCGGCCCGGTCGATCTTCGGCCCCCGATAGCGCAGGCTGACCGTGGCCCAGTCCGGCTGGCCGGTAACCGGGCAGTTGGATTTCAGCAGCGCGGAGACCAACGTCTCCTCCACGGGCTGCGCAGCGTCGGCCGAGAGGAAGTCCGCCTGCGGGGGGCCGTAGCAGTCGATCTCCAGGTCCAGGCCGTCGATGGATTCGCCCAGCGGTACCGGGCGCAGTTCGGGCAGGCCGAACGCCACCTGCACGGGTGCGCCGGCACAGGCTGACAGATCGTCGACAAGACGCGCATGCAGTGCCTCGGCACTGTCGATGCGGGTGCTGTTGAGGGAATTCAGGTACAGCTTGAACGACTTCGATTCGATCAGGCACGGCGAGGTGCAGGGCACCTGCACGGTGGCGACGGCCACCTGCGGCTTGCCACGCGGGTCGAGCCAGCTCAGCTCGAACGCATGCCAGCGATCATGGCCGACGAACGGCAGCGCGGTGTCGTCGAGGCCGATCTCGGCGCGGGCGGCGCGGCGGGGGATGGGAAACAGCAGGCCGGGATCGTACTGCGACGGGTAACTGACCTCGCGACCGAGGCTGGAATCCTGGGGGGTGTTCATGGTGCGCATTGTATCGCGACGGGGCCGGGCCTCCGGCCGGGCCGGCCAACGGCGGAGCCCCTCCGTGGTGGTTTTGTCGGTTGGTCGTGGAAGGCGGTCTATCGGCTTGGGGCGGGGGGGGGGGGGGGGGGGGGGGGGCGGGGGGGGGGGGCGAAGGGGGGGGGGGGGGCGCCTCAACCCGGGGGGGGGGGGGGGGGCCCGGCCCCCCCCCGCCGCCCCCCCCCCCCCCCCCCCCACCCCCCCCGGCCCCTGACAGTTCCCTGCACGCAGCCACCACCACGGGAAAGATCAGAAAAATCAAAATCAAAAGCCAATCCTTCAGACATTCCCGATGTCTGCCTGTGTCGACCAAGGTCGACACCTACCAGCAGCCGCGTGAACCTGTCGGGGGCGGGGCGGTGTGGGCCTGCAGGACCGTTGGCGCCATGGATGGCGCCATCGAGCCCCCATGGACGGGTTTACGGCGTGTCCTGCAGGCCCACACCGCCCCGCCCAACCAACAGAAATCCAGCACCGCTTTTGCCGTTGACGTTGCCGTTGCTTCAGGGGTGCAGGGCTGCAAGCCCTGCCGCAAAGCCTCACCCTGCCGGGGTGCCGGCACCATGCAGGTAGTCCAGGCTCACCTGCAGCAGTGCACGCAGTCCCACGTCCAGCGCCTTCTCATCCAGCAGGAACTTCGGCGAATGATTGGCCGGTGCCGTCGCCGGATCGATGCCAACGCTGGTGGAGCCGACGAAGAAGAACATGCCCGGCACCTCCTTGGCATACAGCGAGAAGTCCTCCGCGCCCATCTGCAGGGGCGGTTCGTACACGTTGTCCTTGCCCACCACCGCCTGCAGGCTCGGCAGCATGCGCGCCGTCAGCGCCGGATCGTTGACCGTGGCCGGGTTGCCCTCTGATTCGTAGATGTCGGTGACCGCCTTTGCCCCGTGCGCGGCCGCAGTGTGCTCGGCGACGTTGCGCAGGTCAGCGAAGATCTGCTGGCGCATGCCCTCGTCGAACGTGCGGATGGTGCCGACCATCTCCACCTCGTCCGGAATGATGTTGTAGCGGATGCCGCCGTTGATCGCACCGAAGGTGAGCACCGCCGGCTGCTTGGACAGATTCGCGCGACGGCTGACGATGGTCTGCGCGGTACCGACCAGATCGGCCGTGGCAACGATCGGGTCGACACCGTTCCACGGCGCGGAGCCATGCGTCTGGCGACCGATCACCTTGATGCCGAAGCGGTCCGAGGCGGCCATCAGCGGACCGCCACGCACGGCGATCTGACCGGCCTGCACGCTGGAGAACACATGCAGGCCGAACACGGCTTCCGGCTTGAAGTCGGCGAACAGGCCCTCCTTCAGCATCAGCGCGGCACCGCCTTCTTCCGGCGGCGGCGCGCCCTCCTCTGCCGGCTGGAAGATCAGCATGACCTGGCCCGGCAGGTCCTTCTTCATTGCCACCAGCGCCTCGGCCACACCCAGCAGGGTGGCGGTATGGGCATCATGGCCGCAGGCATGCATCACGCCCACCGTCTGCCCGCGGTACTGATCGGTCGCCTTCGAGGCGAACGGCAGGCCGGTCTGTTCGGTCACCGGCAGCGCGTCCATGTCGGCGCGCAGGGCGATCTTCGGACCCGGCCTGCCGCCTTCGATGATCGCCACCACGCCATGATGGGCAATGCCGGTCTTCGGCTTCAGGCCCATTGCGCGCAGGTGCTTGGCGACCTCGGCCGAGGTCCGTACTTCGCGGTTGGACAGCTCCGGATGCTGGTGGAAATCACGGCGCCACTCCACCACTTTGGCCTGCAGCCGCTGTGCGGCCGCGGTCACCTCGGGGCGCTGCCCGTCCTGGGCATGGGCAAGGGCCGGCAGGGCCAGGATCAGGGCGGACAGCAGCAACGAACGGCGCATCTCGGTACTCCACGGCAGGGTTCTGCACCTGAATGTAGGGCAACGCTGCCTTTACGGGAACCTCCACGGCCGGCACCGGTCCTAGCGCCCGTCCCATCCGTCATGCAGGAAACGTGATGTGGCACAGGTATGCTTTGCGCATTGCCCACCGGGCCCCGCCCGTCCAGCCCTCTTGGAGTCCTTGAATGTCACGTGTTTGGAAGATCGTGCTGCTGGTCGTGGCCGTACTGGTGCTGGCCGTGGTGGGCCTGCGCGTGCTGGGCGGTGGCAAGGACAAGGCCGGCAGGCCCGGCGTCGCCGCCGGCCAAGGTGGCGATGACGCCGATGCCGCACCGGTACCGGTGACCGTGGTCGACGCCGTGCGCCAGGACGTGCCCGTCTACGCCAGTGCGCTCGGTACGGTCACCGCGATGAATACCGTCACGGTCAGCCCTCAGGTCGGCGGCCAGCTGATGAGCCTGAACTTCCGCGAAGGCCAGGAAGTGAAGCAGGGCGACGTGCTGGCGGTGATCGACCCACGTACCGCCCAGGCCAGCTATGACCAGGCCGCTGCCGCCAAGCGCCAGAACGAGGCGCTGCTGGCGACCGCGCGCTCCAACTACCAGCGCTCCAATGCCCCCGAGTACCGCCAGTACGTCGCCAAGACCGATCTGGATACACAACGCAACCAAGTGGCACAGTACGAAAGCGCAGTGGCCGCCAACGAGGCGAGCATGCGCTCGGCGCAGGTGCAGCTGCAGTACACCAAGGTCACTGCGCCGATCTCCGGCATCGCCGGCATCCGTGCAGTCGATGCCGGCAACGTGGTCAACGCGGGCACCGCCCTGGTCACCCTGACCCAGATCCACCCGATCCACGTGCTGTTCAACCTGCCCGAACGCCAGCTCGGCGATGTGCGCCAGGCACAGGCGGCCGGCAGCGTTCCGGTGGCTGCGCTGGACCGTGCCGATTCGCACGTGCTGTCCGGCGACGGCAAGCTCGATGTGGTCGACAACCTGATCAGCGCCGACAGCGGCACCTTCAAGGCACGCGCGGTGTTCGACAATGCGGACAACGGCCTGTGGCCGGGCCAGTTCGTCAATGTGCGCATGCAGCTGCGCACCATCGGCGGCGGCGTGGTGATTCCGACCCAGGCCGTGCTGCGTGGCCCGGACGGCGAGTATGTCTACGTCGTGCAGGGCGACAACACGGTGAAGATGCAGACCGTGCGCAGCGGCGTGGAAGTGGGCGACAGCCACGTGCAGATCGCCGAGGGCCTGAAGGGCGGCGAGCGGGTGGTCAGTGAAGGCCAGTTCCGCCTGAAGCCCGGCAGCAAGGTCACGGCCCTGAAGCCCGGCGAGACCCCGGCTGCACCCACCGAGGCCGAATTGAAGGCCGCCGAACAGAAGAGTGGCGGTGCAGGCCGCCGCGGTGGTGGCCCGCGCTGAGCGCAGGCCACCGATTCCTTTCGCGCCGGCATCGACGCCGGCGCTGCCATTGAAGCGCCAGCAAGGATCAGTCCGTGGGCTTTTCGACGATCTTCATCCGCCGCCCGATCGCCACCTCGCTGCTGATGGCGGGCCTGTTGCTGCTGGGCATTCTCGGTTATCGCAAGCTGCCGGTGTCGGCACTGCCGGAAATCGATGCGCCCAGCCTGGTGGTCACCACCCAGTACCCGGGTGCCAATGCCACCACAATGGCCTCGCTGGTCACCACCCCGCTGGAGCGGCAGTTCGGCCAGATCTCCGGCCTGGAGCTGATGACGTCCGATTCGTCGGCCGGGCTGTCGACGATCATCCTGCAGTTCTCGATGGACCGCGACATCGATATCGCCGCGCAGGACGTGCAGGCGGCGATCCGCCAGGCCACCCTGCCCTCGTCGCTGCCCTACCAGCCGGTCTACAACCGGGTGAACCCCGCCGATGCGGCCATCGTCACCCTGAAGCTCACCTCGGACACGCGCCCGCTGCGGGAGGTCAACAACTACGCCGATTCGATCCTGGCCCAGCGCCTGTCGCAGGTGCAGGGCGTGGGCCTGGTGTCGATCGCCGGCAATGTCCGCCCGGCGGTGCGCATCCAGGTCAATCCGGCGCAGCTGTCGAACATGGGCCTGACCCTGGAAGAACTGCGCAGCGCGCTCACCCAGGCCAACGTCAATGCGCCGAAGGGCTCGCTGAACGGCAAGACGCAGTCCTACAGCATCGGCACCAATGACCAGCTGTCCAGTGCCGCCGAATACCGCGACACCATCATCAGCTACAAGAACGGCCGCCCGGTGCGGCTGTCGGACGTGGCCGCGGTGGTGGACGGCGTGGAGAACGACCAGCTGGCCGCATGGGCCGACGGCAAGCCGGCTGTCCTTCTCGAAGTGCGCCGCCAGCCGGGCGCCAACATCGTGCAGACCGTCGAGCGCATCCGCGCGATCCTGCCGCAGTTGCAGGGCGTGCTGCCGGCCGACGTGCATCTGGAGATCTTCAACGACCGTACCGAGACCATCCGCGCCTCCGTGCACGAAGTGCAGTTCACCCTGGTACTGACCATCGGCCTGGTCGTGGCGGTGATCTTCGTGTTCCTGCGCCGCCTGTGGGCCACGATCATTCCTTCGGTGGCGGTACCGTTGTCGCTGGCCGGCACGTTCGCGGTGATGGCGTTCACCGGCATGTCGCTGGACAACCTTTCGCTGATGGCACTGGTGGTCGCCACCGGCTTCGTTGTCGACGATGCCATCGTCATGATCGAGAACATCGTCCGTTACATCGAGCAGGGCAAGAGCGGCAAGGAAGCGGCCGAGATCGGTGCGCGCCAGATCGGCTTCACCGTGCTGTCGCTGACGGTATCGCTGGTGGCAGTGTTCCTGCCGCTGCTGCTGATGCCCGGCGTCACCGGCCGCCTGTTCCATGAGTTCGCCTGGGTGCTGAGCATCGCGGTCGTGCTGTCGATGCTGATCTCGCTGACGCTCACCCCGATGATGTGCGCCTACCTGCTCAAGCCCGACGCGCTGCCGGAAGGCGAGGACGCGCATGAACGGGCGCACGCGGCCGGCAAGCAGACCGTGTGGAGCCGCACCGTCGGCCTGTATGAGCGCAGCCTGGACTGGGTGCTGGACCACCAGCGCCTGACCCTGGCCGTGGCCGGCGGCGCCCTTGTGCTGACCGTTCTGCTGTACGTGCTGATTCCCAAGGGCCTGCTGCCCGAGCAGGACACCGGCCTGATCACCGGCGTGGTGCAGGCCGACCAGAACATCGCGTTCCCGCAGATGGAGCAGCGCACCAGGCAGGTGGCCGAAGCGCTGCGCAAGGATCCGGATGTGACTGGCGTGTCGGCTTTCATCGGCGCTGGCAGCATGAACCCCACGCTCAACCAGGGCCAGTTGTCGATCGTGCTGAAGGAGCGCAGCCAGCGTGATGGGCTGGACCGGATCCTGCCGCGCCTGCAGGAGGCCGTCGCCGGGATTCCCGGCGTAGCGTTGTATCTGAAGCCGGTGCAGGACGTCACCCTCGACACCCGCGTGGCCGCGACCGAGTACCAGTACTCCCTGTCGGACGTGGACGCGGCCACCGTCGCCACCCAGGCCACGCGCCTGACCGAGGCCCTGCGCCAGCGGCCGGAGCTGGCCGACGTGGACAACAACCTGTCCAACCAGGGCCGTGCCCTGCAGCTGACGATCGATCGTGACAAGGCCAGCGTGCTGGGCGTGCCGATGCAGACCATCGATGACACGCTCTACGATGCGTTCGGCCAGCGCCAGATCTCGACCATCTTCACCGAGCTCAACCAGTACCGCGTGGTGCTGGAAGTGGCACCGGAGTTCCGCACCAGCACCGCGCTGATGGAGCAGCTGGCGGTGGCCTCCAACGGTGCTGGCGCGCTGACCGGCACCAACGCCACCAGCTTCGGCCAGGTCACCTCCTCCAACTCCTCCACGGCCACCGGCATCGGCGCGCAGAACACCGGCATCACGGTCGGTGCCGGCAACATCATTCCGTTGTCGGCGCTGGCCGAAGGCCAGGTGACCAGCGCGCCGCTGGTGGTCAGCCACCAGCAGCAGCTGCCGGCCGTGACCGTCTCGTTCAACGTCGCGCCGGGCTATTCGCTGTCCGAAGCGGTACGCGCGATCCAGGAGACCAAGGACAGTCTGGACATGCCGGCGCACCTGCATGCCGAGTTCATCGGCAAGGCCGCCGAGTTCACCGGCAGCCAGACCGATGTGGTGTGGCTGCTGCTGGCCTCGCTGGTGGTCATCTACATCGTGCTGGGCGTGCTGTACGAGAGCTACATCCATCCGATCACGATCATCTCGACCCTGCCGCCGGCAGGCGTCGGCGCGCTGCTGGCGCTGATGCTGTGTGGCCTGAGCCTTTCGGTGGACGGCATCGTCGGCATCGTGCTGCTGATCGGCATCGTCAAGAAGAACGGCATCATGATGGTGGACTTCGCGATCGAAGCACGCCGCGCCGGTGCCAACGCGCATGAAGCGATCCGCCGCGCCTGCCTGCTGCGCTTCCGCCCGATCATGATGACCACGGCTGCGGCCATGCTCGGCGCGCTGCCACTCGCGCTGGGTACCGGCATCGGCTCGGAACTGCGCCGTCCGCTGGGCATCGCCATCGTCGGCGGCCTGCTGCTCTCGCAGCTGGTGACGCTGTACACCACGCCGGTGATCTACCTGTACATGGAGCGCTTCTCCGAGTGGCTGGCGCGCCGCCGCGAGCAACGCGCACTGCGCGAGGGCACGCTGCAGGAGCCGCAGGCATGACCCCTGCCCCGCTGCTGCGGGGGGCCGCGCGATGAACCTGTCCGGCCCCTTCATCCGCCGCCCGATCGGTACCGCCCTGCTGGCCATCGGCCTGTTCATGGTGGGTCTGATCTGCTACCTGAGGCTGGGTGTATCGGCACTGCCGAACATCCAGATTCCGGTGATCTTCGTGCACGCCAGCCAGGCCGGTGCCGACGCGGCGACGATGGCCTCCACGGTCACCGCACCACTGGAGCGTCATCTGGGCCAGCTGCCGGGCATCGACCGCATGCGCTCGTCGAGCTCGGAAGGCAGCTCGCTGGTGTTCATGATCTTCCAGAGCGACCGTGACATCGATTCGGCGGCGCTGGACGTGCAGACCGCGATCAATTCCGCTCAGGCCGATCTGCCCTCGGGCATGGGCTCTCCGATGTACCAGAAGGCGAATCCGAACGACGACCCGGTGATCGCCATCGCACTGACCTCGCAGACGCAGTCGGCCGATGAGCTGTACAACGTGGCCGACTCGCTGCTGGCCCAGCGCATCCGCCAGATCAGCGGCGTGGCCTCGGTGGACATCGCCGGCGCGTCGACGCCGGCAGTGCGCGTGGACGTCAACCTGCGGCTGATGAACGCGCTGGGCCTGACCGCCGACGACCTGCGCAACGCGGTGCGCGCGGCCAATGTGACCTCGCCGACCGGCTTCCTCAGCGATGGCAACTCCACCACCGCGATCATTACCAACGATTCGGTGGCCCGCGCTGCGGACTTCGCCAACCTGGTGGTGAAGACCGAAGGCGACGGCCGGGTGATCCGCCTGAAGGACGTCGCCAACGTCTACGACGGCCAGCAGGACGCCTACCAGGCGGCATGGTTCGACCACAAGCCCGCGGTGGTCATGTATGTGTTCACCCGCGCCGGCGCCAACATCGTGGAGACCGTCGACCGGGTGAAGGCGCAGATCCCGACGCTGCGTGACTACCTGCAGCCGGGAACCACGATGACGCCATACTTCGACCGCACGCCGACGATCCGCTCGTCGCTGCACGAAGTGCAGATCACCCTGCTGATCAGCCTGGCGATGGTGGTGCTGACCATGGCGCTGTTCCTGCGCCGGCTCGCCCCGACCCTGATCGCGGCCGTGACGGTGCCGCTGTCGCTGGCCGGCGCCGCACTGGTGATGTATGCGCTGGGCTTCACCCTGAACAACCTGAGCCTGCTGGCGCTGGTGATCGCGATCGGCTTCGTGGTGGACGATGCGATCGTGGTGATCGAGAACATCATGCGCCACCTCGACGAAGGCATGCCGCGCCTGCAGGCAGCGTTCACCGGCGCACGCGAGATCGGCTTCACGATCGTCTCGATTACCGCCTCGCTGGTTGCGGTGTTCATCCCGCTGCTGTTCGCCAGCGGCATGATGGGCGCGTTCTTCCGTGAGTTCACCGTCACCCTGGTGGCGGCGATCGTGGTGTCGATGATCGTCTCGCTGACGCTGACGCCGGCGCTGTGCAGCCGGTTCCTCAGTGCGCACGACCATCGCGCGGCACCCTCGCGCCTGGGCCGCTGGCTGGACGCCGGCCACGAACGCATGCTGCGCATCTACACGGTGTTCCTCGATTTCTCCCTGCGCCACGCGTTGCTGCTCTCGCTCACGCCGCTGATCCTGATCGGCGTGACCGTCTTCCTGTTCGGCGCGGTGAAGAAGGGCGCCTTCCCGCCACAGGACACCGGGCTCATCTGGGGCCGCGCCAACTCCAGCGCGACCGTGTCCTTCGAGGACATGGTCAACCGCCAGCGCCGCATCACCGACATGCTGATGGCCGACCCGGCGGTGAAGACCGTCGGCGTGCGCCTGGGCAGTGGCCGCCAGGGTTCCAGCGCGCAGTTCAATGTCGAACTGAAGTCACGCAAGGAAGGCCGCCGCGAGACCACCGCGCATGCACTGGCGCGACTGAGCGCCAAGGCCGACCGCTATCCCGACCTGCAGCTGCGGCTGCGCGCCATCCAGGATCTGCCCAGCAACGACGGCGGCGGCTCCAGCCAGGGCGCGCAGTACCGCATCTCGCTGCAGGGCAACGATCTGGCGGCGCTGCAGGAGTGGTTGCCGAAGCTGCAGGCGGAACTGAAGAAGAACCCCAAGCTGCGCGATGTCGGCACCGACGTGGACAACGCCGGCCTGCGCCAGAACATCGTGATCGACCGCGCCAAGGCCGCGCGACTGGGCGTCTCGGTCGGTGCCATCGACGGTGCGCTGTACGGTGCATTCGGCCAGCGCCAGATCTCGACGATCTACTCGGACATCAACCAGTACAGCGTCGTGGTCAATGCCCTGCCTTCGCAGACGGCGACCCCCACCGCACTGGACGAGGTCCATGTGCGCGCAGGCAATGGCGAGATGGTGCCGATCACTGCGGTGGCCACCCAGGTACCGGGGCTGGCGCCTTCGCAGATCACGCATGAGAACCAGTACACGACGATGGACCTGAGCTACAACCTCGCCCCCGGCGTCAGCATGGGCGAGGCAAAGGCGATCATCGATGCGACCGTGGCCGGCATGCGCATGCCGGGCGACATCCGCCTGGCCGACGATGCGGGCTTTGGCTTCAATTCCGATCCCAGCGACATGCTGATCCTGGTATTGGCGGCGATCCTGACCGTGTACCTGGTGCTGGGCATGCTGTACGAAAGCCTGATCCATCCGGTGACGATCCTGTCCACGCTGCCGGCGGCAGGCGTAGGCGCGCTGCTGGCCCTGTTCGGTACCAACACCGAGCTGTCGGTCATCTCGATGATCGCGCTGGTGCTGCTGATCGGCATCGTCAAGAAGAACGCGATCATGATGATCGACTTCGCGCTGGTGGCGCAGCGCGAGCACGGGCTGACCCCGCGCGACGCCGCACGCGAGGCCAGCATCGTCCGCTTCCGGCCGATCATGATGACCACGATGGTGGCCATCCTGGCTGCGGTTCCGCTGGCGATCGGCCTGGGCGAAGGGTCGGAGCTGCGCCGGCCGCTGGGCATCGCGATGATCGGTGGCCTGCTGTTCTCGCAGAGTCTGACCCTGCTCAGCACGCCGGCCCTGTACGTGATCTTCTCCTGCCTGGCCGAGCGTTGGCGGGCGCGGCGCGCGCGCAGGCGCGAGGCGAAACTGCTCAAGCGCGCGCAGCGCGCCTAGCCTCGGTAGCGCCGGGCCACGCCCGGCGCGCCGCTACCACCCGGGCGACGCTCACGGTTTGACGCGCTGTAACGAAAAGAGAACAATTCGCAACCAGCCATGGTCCTGCGCCCCTGCGGCGCCCCGCTCCCAGTTCACGGACAGCCTGCGTGATCCCAGCCACTGCCTCTTCCCCCAACCATGGGTGGATGGCCTGTGGCCGTCCGCCGAGGAATCCGATCGATGCCTTCGTTCCGCACCCCGCGCCTGGCCCTGCTGGCCGCCGCCCTGTCCACCGCCTGCGCAGCCCATGCGCAAGCCCCGGCTGATGCCCGCAGTGCCACCAACCTGGACGCCATCAAGGTGGTCGGCGAACGCACCCACACCGAGGCCGGCGCGCTGGGTGACCGTGCCCTGCGCGATACCCCGTTCGCCATTACTGCGGTCGGCCGCGAACAGCTCGAGCAGCGCCAGGTCGTATCGCTGGGCGAAGCCTTCCTGTTCGATCCATCGGTCACCACCCAGGTAAGCGCCTACGCCAGCGGCTGGAGCTCGCCCATCCGCAACCGCGGCATCGATCTGAACTACGACAGCTACCGCGTGAACGGTCTGCAGGTGTCCTCGTGGGGCACCGAATGGCCGCTGGAAGTGATGGAACAGGTGGACCTGCTGAAGGGCCCCGGCGGCTTCCTGTACGGCTTCGGCGCGCCCGGCGGCATCGTCAACTACATCACCAAGAAGCCGACCGATACCCCTGCCTTCTCGGCGCAGCTGGGCTGGCGCGAACAGGCCATCATCAGTGGTGGTGTCGATGCTGGCGGCCGCTTCGGCAACGAAGATATGTTCGGCTATCGCTTCAACGCGTATCAGGAGAAGGGCGAAACCTTCAACAGCGGCCATGTCGACCGCAAGGTCGGCGCGCTGTCGCTGGACGCGCGCCTGAGCGATGCGCTCACCTGGACCTTCGACGGCGTGTTCCAGTCCCGCGACCTGAGCGAAGAGTCGCCGCAGTACTACTTCATCGGCATGACCTCGCTGCCGCGGCCGATTGCCGGCGACGTCGACAACAGCGTGCCGGGCACCTACTACGATACCCGTTCCAGCCTGCTGTCCACGGCGTTCACCTGGCAGATCAACAGCGGCTGGAAGGCCAGCCTGAGCTACGGCGTCACCACCTCCTGGAACGACGTCAACAAGATCTTCGCCTACATCGACGATCCGAACGGCGACTACAACGTGAATGTGTATGAGCTCGGCGGCAAGAGCCAATGGAAACTGGCGCAGGCGCTGGTGCAGGGCGGCTTCCGCACCGGCCCGCTGCAGCACCAGCTGGTGGCCGGCGTCAGCCACCAGACCGGGCTGGGCTGGGACCGCCCCTACGAGTGGAACACCATTGGTCGCGCCAACCTGTACCAGCGTTCGGCCATCCGCCACGACGCGGTGGGTTCGCGGGTGATGACCCGCGGCGATGAAACCGTGCAGCAGGCCGTATTCGCCAGCGATACCGTGGACTTCGGCGGGGGCTGGTCGGTGCTGGCCGGCTGGCGCTACAACGACTTCGAGACCAAGGGCCGTTACCACACCTACCCGGTCACCCCGACCTATGCGGTGATGTTCAAGCCCAGCGAGGCCGTGACCCTGTACGCCAGCTACATTGAATCGCTGGAAGCCGGCAGCCGCGTGGGCAACCCCTACATCAACGCCGGTGATGTGCTGGGTCCGACCATCAGCAAGCAGTACGAGGTCGGCGCCAAGGTGGAAGCCTCGCGCTGGAATGCGAACGTGGCCGCATTCCGCCTGGAACGCGGTGCCAACATCGACCAGCCCACCGACGCCGGCCTGCGCCTGGTGCAGGATGGCATCACCCTGTACGAAGGCGTGGAAGCCAGCGCCGACCTGCACCTGACCGATGCGCTGACCGTGGGTGGCGGCGTGACCTGGCTGGACCCGACCTACGACAGGCTGTCGCCCGACAATGCCGCGCAGGAAGGCAACCGCACCGTCGGCGCCGCGCGCTGGAGCGGTGTGCTGCATGCCAGCTACCAGCTGCCGTGGGTCGATGGACTGGAAACCTATGCTGCCGTGCGCTACTACGGCGATGTCTGGTACGACGCCGACAATACCCTGAAGCTGCCCGACTACACCCTGGTCAATGCCGGTGTGGGCTACCGCCTGATGGCGTCGGGGCACCCGGTCACCCTGCGCGCCAGCGTGGAGAACCTGGCCAATCGCAGGTACTGGTCGAACGCGGGCGTCGGCCTGCCGCGCACCTTCGCGGTGAGCGTGCGCTGGGAGATGTAACCCGGCTTGTGCGGGTGCGGACCGTGGGTCCGCACATTGAACACCGCACCCACGCGCACACCGCCATAATGGAGGCAATCCGCCGCCCGAGCCTGCATGTCCGCGTCCCATTCCCGCCTCAGCCGCCTGTGGGCACACGAGAAAGCCAGCTATGGCCTGCGCGTGTTCATCGCCCTGTCGGCTGCGATGGCCGTGTGCTGGCAGCTGGACGCGCTCCCCGCGCTGCCCGGGGCGTTCCTTGGCATCATCGCCAGCGCGATCGCCGAAACCGACGACAACTGGTGGGGCCGCACCAAGGCGGTGCTGCTGTCGCTGCTGTGCTTCTGCATCGCCGCCGCCTCGGTAATCGCGCTGTTCCCGTGGCCGTGGCTGTTCATCGGCGCACTGGCGTTGTCCACCTTCGGCCTGACCCTGCTGGGTGCTCTGGGCGAACGCTACGCCTCCATCGCCCAGGCCACGGTCACCCTGGCCATCTACACCATGATCGGGCTGGAACAGCATGGCGGCGCCGGAGATCTGCCACGTGCCTTGCATGCGGTCAGCCACCTGCTGGCCGGTGCGGTCTGGTATGGCCTGCTGTCCATCGTCTGGACCGCGCTGTTCGCCAACCGCCCGGTGCGCGAACGCGTGGCCCGTCTTTACCAGGAACTGGGCCGCTACCTGCAGCTGAAAGCCGCCTTGTTCGAGCCGGTGCGTGAGGCCGACCTGCAGCGCCGCCAGCTGGACCTGGCCGAACAGAACCGGCGTGTGGTGGGAGCCCTGAACGAAGCAAAGACGGCGATCCTTGCGCGCTTCGGCCGTTCCGGCCGGCCCGGGGTCAACTCCGGCCTGTACCTGCGCCTGTACTACATGGCGCAGGATTTCCACGAGCGCGCCAGCTCCTCGCACTATCCCTATGGCGCACTGGTGGATGCGTTCTTCCACAGCGACGTGCTGTACCGCTGCCAGCGCCTGCTCGATCTGCAGGGGCAGGCCTGCGCGCGTCTGGGCGAAGCCATCCGCCTGCGCCGCCCGTTCGTGTATGGCGAGAGCAACCAGCAGGCCGGACGCGACCTCGCCGACGCGCTGGCCTACCTGCGCGACCAGCAGCGTCCGCAATGGCAGCGCCTGCTCGGTTCGCTGGATCTGCTGGTGCACAACCTGCGCAGCATCGAGCGCCGGCTGCTCGACGCCGAACGCTCCGAGGCCAGCCTGGACAATGTCGACACGCGCCTGCGCGACAGCAACCCGCACACCCTGCGCGAGATGGGGGTACGGCTGCGCCAGCAGCTCACGCCCGGCTCGGTGCTGTTCCGCCATGGCCTGCGCATGGCGCTGGCGCTGATCGCCGGCTTCCTGGCGATCCGCCTGTTCAATGCCCAGAACGGTTCATGGGTGCTGTTGACCATCGTCTTCGTGTGCCGGCCGAACTTCGGCGCCACGCGCCAGCGCCTGGCACAGCGCATCGTCGGCACCCTGGCCGGCCTGGTATTGACCTGGGCGCTGCTGCAGCTGTTCCCACAGCTGCACGTGCAGCTGCTGATCGCCTTGCTGTCGGCGCTGCTGTTCTTCTTCACCCGCACCGATCGCTACCTGGTGGCCTCGGCCGCGATCACGGTGATGGCGCTGACCTGCTTCAACCTGATCGGCGATGGCTTCGTACTGATCGTGCCGCGCATGGTGGACACGATCCTGGGCTGTGCGATCGCTGCGGCGGCCGCCTTCCTGATCCTGCCGGACTGGCAGGGACGTCAGCTGCATCGGGTCCTGTCACGGGTACTGGATACCGCCGCGCGTTACCTGGATGCGGTGCTGGGCCAGTACCGCAGTGGCATGCACGATGACCTGGCCTACCGCATCGCCCGCCGCGACATGCACAATGCCGACGCGGCGCTGTCCACTGCACTGTCGAACATGCTGCGCGAGCCCGGCCATGTACGCCGCAACCTGGATGCCGGCTTCCACTTCCTGGCGTTGTCCAACACCCTGCTCGGTCATCTGTCGGCACTGGGTGCCCACCGCGACCAGGTCGACAGCTACGCCGGCGACCCGCTGGCACTGGCCGCCGGCGACCGGGTGCGCAAGGCGCTGCAGCAGCTGGCCGGCGCGCTGGCCGCACGGCAGGCGGTTGCGGAGGATGACAATGATGCCGACCGCGCAGTCGCTGCGGAGCTGGAGCAGATCGAGGACGTGATGCCACCGAAGCTGCAGTTGATCCGCACCCAGATGGCGCTGGTGCTGCGCCTGCTGCCGAAGCTGCGTGCCGCCGCCAACGAGGCCGTACGCAGCCTGACCTGACCGCCGCCCGGCAGCACTGGATCCGGGCCCGGCCGGCGGGCAGGAATGCTAGGCTGCGCCGGTCAAGGAGATTCCATGTCCGGTCACAACCAGTTCGCCCTGCTGCGCCAGCGCCGCTTCCTGCCGTTCTTCATCGTGCAGGCGCTGGGCGCTTTCAACGACAACGTATACCGGCAGGCCATCATCGGCCTGCTGTTCTACCTGGGCGTGTCCGAAGAGCAGCGTTCGCTGTACACCACGCTGGCGCCGGCGATCTTCATCCTTCCCTATTTCCTGTTCTCGGCATTGGCCGGGCAGATCGCCGACAAACTGGAGAAGTCGCGGCTCATCGTGATCACCACCACGATGGAGATCGTGATCATGTCGTTGGCAGCGATCGGCTTCCTCACCGAGAACCTGCCGTTCCTGCTGGTGGCGCTGTTCTGCACCGGCATGCAGTCGACCCTGTTCGGCCCGGTGAAGTACTCGGTGCTGCCCTCGGTACTCAAACCCGAGGAGCTGACCGGTGGCAACGGGCTGGTGGAGATGGGCACATCGATCTCGATCCTGTCAGGGATGATCATCGGCGGCGCCGTGTTCCTGCTGGCCGGCAGCCACGGGCCCGTGTTCGCGGCATCGCTGGTCATCGCCCTGGCGGTCTGCGGCAACATCGCGGCGCGGATGATTCCCAAGGTCGATGCCGGCGACCCGGGCCTGAAGATCAACTGGAACCCATTGCCGGAGTCGCTGGTGGTGCTGCGCATGGCACGCCAGCAGAAGGCGGTGCGCAACGCGATCCTGGGCGTGTCCTGGTTCTGGTTCGTCGGCACCGTGCTGACCTCGCAGCTGCCGAATTATGCGCTGGCCAACCTGGGCGGCGAACCCAAGCTGTACCTGCTGGCACTGGCGCTGTTTTCCATCGGCACCGGCGTTGGCTCGCTGCTGTGCGAGAGGCTGTCGGCGCGCACGGTGGAGATCGGCCTGGTGCCGCTGGGCGCGTTCGGCATGACCGCGTTCCTGCTCGATCTCTACTTCGCCCGCAGCGGCGAGGCCACCGTGCAGGGGCTGAGCATCACCCAGTTCCTGCAGCAGCCCGGCAGTGTGCGCATCGTCATCGACCTTGTCGGAATCGGCCTGTTCACCGGCATCTTCGTCGTTCCGCTGTTCGCCCTGATCCAGAGCCGCACGCCGAAGGCGCAGATGTCACGCGTGTTCGCCGCGTTGAACATCCAGAACTCCGGTTTCATCGTGTCCGCCGCACTGCTGTCGCTGGCCGCGCGCGAACTGCTGCACTGGAGCATCCCGCAGCTGTTCCTGGCGCTGGCGATCGCCAATGCCGTGGTGGCGATCTACATCTTCACCATCGTCCCCGAATTTCTGATGCGCTTCCTGAGCTGGGTGATGGTGCGCACCCTGTACCGGCTGCGCCCGCATGGCATCGAAGCCAATGTGCCGGATGAAGGCGCAGCACTGATCGTCTGCAATCATGTCAGCTACATGGATGCACTGATCCTGTCGGCGACGATTCCGCGCCCCGTACGCTTCGTCATGTACTACAGGATCTTCAACATCCCGGTGATGCGCTGGATCTTCCGCACCGCCAAGGCCATCCCGATTGCCGGGGCTCGCGAGGACGAGGCCTTGATGCAGCGCGCGTTCGAGGAGATCGATGCGGCGCTGGCCGAGGGTGAGCTGGTCTGCATCTTCCCGGAGGGAGCACTCACCCGCGATGGGCAGATGGCGCCGTTCAAGTCCGGCGTCGAGAAGATCCTCGAACGCCGGCCGGTGCCGGTGGTGCCGATGGCCCTGCGCGGGATGTGGTCGAGCATGTGGAGCCGGCGCGACAGCCGGCTTGGCCGCATGCGGGTTCCGCGCCGCTTCCGGGCCACCGTCGAGGTGGTGGCGGCGCCTGCCATCGATGGTCGCAGCACCGACGCGCCGGCACTGGAAGCCCAGGTCCGCGCCCTTCGCGGCGATCACGCCTGACGGAATCCCTCCGTTCGCGCATAGCCGGGCCATCCCCCACATACGCCAGCGTCAAGCGCCGTGCCCGTCATTGCCGGGCTGAAAACGCATACATGCGACGCAGGTTGCGGTAGATTACGCACCCACAGGGGGGAGGTCCGGCCCGTTCACTACGGTCGGCCACCAAGGAATGGAGTCTCACGTTGAATCAACCGCCACCACTCGGCCGTCCGGTCTACATCCCCAACCATCTGGTGTGGGCGATCCTGACGACGCTGTTCTGCTGCCTGCCGTTGGGCGTGGTGTCGATCGTGTATGCCGCCCAGGTCGACGGCCGCCGCGCGGCCGGCGATCTGGCGGGAGCCTATAGCGCGTCACGCAAGGCGGGCTGGTGGGCGGCGGCTTCGGCCGCGGCCCTGCCGGTCCTGTTGCTGTTGTGGTTCGGGCTCTTCGGCGGCCTGGCCGCACTGGGCGCTCTTTCCGACCATTGATCCACCACCACCCATCAAGGAGCTTGAATCATGAACACCGCTACTCCGCAGGTCCCGAACAACCTGGTCTGGGCGATCCTGAGCACCCTGCTCTGCTGCCTGCCGGTCGGCATCGTGTCGATCGTCTATGCGGCACAGGTCAACGGCAAGCTGGCCGCTGGCGATATCGCCGGTGCCCAGGACTCGTCCGCCAAGGCCAAGAAGTGGGCCATCTGGTCGGCCATCGCCTGGGTCATCATGGTCGTGCTGTACGTGCTGTTCTTCGTCGTGCTCGGTGGCATCGGCGCGATGAGCAACGGCAGCTACTGAGGCCTGCGGACGGATCCGGCGGCGTCCGCGCCGGATCCGTCTTCGCCTGATCGTGTCCGCTCTTCCTTCCCGGCTCGCCCGCTGGGCACCCTTGCTGGCCTCCACCGGCCTGGCCGCAGGCGCGGCCGTGGTGCTGCGCAACGTCAATCCCTACGTGGCCGGCAATCCCCTGCCGGGCTGCCCGCTTTACGCACTCACCGGCCTGTATTGCCCCGGCTGCGGCAGCACGCGCTGCCTTTACTCGCTGGTCCATTTCGATCTGGCCGGCGCGATGGCGATGAACCCGCTGCTGGTCATCAGCCTGCCCCTGCTGCTGCTGATGCTGCTGAACATCGCCGGCATCCGCCCGCGTGTGCTTGATCCGCTGATGCGGATTCTGGCCAATCCCATGTTCTGGCTGTGGCTGCTGCCCGGTTACGCACTGCTGCGCAACCTGCCGTGGGCACCGTTCACCGCACTGGCGCCGGTCTAGATTCCCACTTCGCGTCCAGGCGCGTCGCGAAGCGTGCTGCGGTCAGGCCGCACGCGCCTGGCCAGCGGCTACGTCACCCAGCCGGCGATCACCAGCACGGCCAGCACCGCCAGCCACAGCAGCAGCATCCGCCACACCAGACTCATGGCATCGCGCAGGTCAGGCAGACGTTGCCAGACCGGCAGCAGGCCCGCCTCGGTGTAATCATGCGCGTCCTCGCGCAGCTCGGCATTGACGCTGGCCCGCGCCACCGCACCCAGGAATCCGATGCCTCCGACCAGGCGCTCGCCATGCGCTTGCCGCCATGCCTTCCACGCCGTGTCGAAGTTGCCGACCAGTGCCATCGAGAACGCCATCAACTGTGCCACCGGCCATTCGATCCAGCCCAGCAGGCGCTGGGCCACTGCCAGCGGTTCCACCGGTACGCGTGCACGCATCGGGCTTTCGGACATCAGCGCCAGCAGGCGATAGCCCAGCGCGCCCACCGGGCCCAGCAGCAGGAACCAGAACAGCACCGCAAACCAGCGGCGCAGCGCATTGAGTACGGTCGCCTCCACCAGCGAGGGTACATCCTCGCGCAGGCTGCCACCGGCCGCCTGCAGATGGCGCACGGCCGCCTGCCGGGTCGGTGCGTCATCGGCATCGATGATCGCTTCGATGTCACGGTCCAGGTCGCGCGGCCCCCAGCACCAGGCCAGAACCGCCACGCCCAGCAGCAACGAGGGCAGCCCGAACAGCACGCCCCGCAGCAGCCAGGCCAGCAGCGCCATCAACACCAGCGGCGGCAGCAGCGCCAGCACCACGCCCATGGGGCCCTGCCAGGCCTTGCCGCCGTGCGCATCCAGCCAGCCCAGCCAGCGCCGGAAGCTGTCAAAGCGGCGCAGCGAGGCGGCAGCGGCCGGGGCGACATGGCCCAGGGCCAGTGCAACCAGCACGGCAGCCAGAGTGGTGAACATGGCAGGTCTCCCTACGAAACAAGGTGCTCGGCGTCGCTACCTTACCCGTCGCGACGCCGCCATCAGCGGTCTGCCGCACTGTAACCCGGGCCGTGTTCAGGTGGCGGCAATGGTCGCCGCCGTTCTGACAGGCCGATGCGGTCTTCACGCCCGCTGTTGGCGATACCAGTGCTCGATCAGCCCCCGCGAAATCGAGATCGGCGGCGACAGGCGGATGCCCTGGCCATCATCTTCGACATCACGTGCCAGCGCCGCGCCCACCTCGTCGGCACTGAACCAGCGCGCATCCTCCAGTTCGCCATCCACGGTCGGCACATCGTCCTGCGCCTGCGCGCGGAACCCCACCATCAGCGCGCCCGGGAACGGCCAGGGCTGTGAACCGAGATACTGGCAGGCAGTGATGCGCACCCGGCTCTCCTCGTGCACTTCCCGCACCACGGTCTGTTCGAAGGTCTCGCCTGGTTCGACGAAACCCGCCAGTACCGAATAGCGGCGCGGCGCCCAGTTGGACTGCCGCCCCAGCAGCAACCGGCCCTGGTTTTCCACCGCGACGATCACCGCCGGGTCCACCCGGGGATAGTGTTCGGTCGCGCACTGCCCGCAGCGGCCAACGAAGCCACCGCGGGCAAAGGCCACCGCCCCCCCACAGACGCCGCAGAAGCGCGTGCGCGAATGCCAGTAGGACATGCCGCGCGCGTAGCTGAAAGCGGTCGCATCGGCCACCGGCCACAGCAGTGCCGCCTGGCGCAGGTCGAGCCGGCCAGGCGCAGTGACGGCAACCGCGGACGCTTCCACCGAGAACCAGGCTTGCTCACCCCGCAGACCCAGGAAGATCGCGGCACCGGGGCCGCCCCCGATGTCGGCGCCGGTCAGCGCCAGTGGCTGGTCATCAGCACCGGTGAAGGCACTGCCGTCCTGGTCAAGCACGAGAACCCGCGCATCCGGCCACAGGCGTGCCAGCACATCGGCATCTTCGCGCAGGGCATCGGCGCGCTCCAGCGGTTCGCCAATGAAGGCGAAACCGGACAGCGGCGAAAGAATATTGGACATCCAGCAAGCCTGCCGCCATTCGATGCGGGTGGCAAGGTCGGCGCTGTGCGCATTCTGCTGTGAGGTGTGGAGACCGCTCGACACACCTGGCGCGGAGCGCAGGCCCCGCGCCCTGCAATCACATGCTGAAGCTGCTGCCGCAACCGCAGGTGGTCTTCGCGTTCGGATTGCGGATCACGAACTGCGCGCCGGTCAGGCTCTCGGTGTAATCCACTTCAGCCCCCATCAGGTACTGCAGGCTGAGCGGGTCGACCAGCAGGGTCACCCCGCTGGTCTGTACCGCCAGATCGTCCTCGGCACGGTTCTCGTCGAACTCGAAACCGTACTGGAAGCCCGAACAGCCGCCACCCTCGATATACACACGCAGCGCCAGATCGGGGTTGCCCTCTTCCTGGATCAACGACTTGACCTTGGAGGCCGCTGCTTCGGTGAAGTTCAGCGGCCGCTCCAGCGACTGGTAATCGGGCGCGGCCGCCGTGGGGGCGCCGGGCAGGGAGACTAGCGTGCTCATGGCATCAGCATGGGGGCACCGGCGGTGGCTTTCAAGCCATCGCTTCGGCCAGCTTGCGTCGGGCCGCGGTGTCGCCCTTGCCACTGGCGGGATCCCCGCTTTCGGGTGCAGGCAGGGCCGCCAGCGGTGCGCTGGCATGGATCAGGCGTCCATTCAGCTGGGCCCCGGCGTTCATCTCCACCACCTCGTAGTGGACATTGCCGTTGACCCGCGCGCTCGGGGTCAGTTCGACCTTTTCGGTGGCGTGGACATCCCCCTCCAGGCGGCCGCTGATGACCACCACCTGGGCACGGATCTCCCCTTCGATCACGCCATGCTCGGCGAGCGTCAGGGTCGCGGTGCTGGCGCCTTCGGCGGCGATCACCTTGCCATGGATGCGACCTTCCACGTACAGGCCACCACTGAACTCCACATCACCGCGGATCACCACCTGGTTGCCGATCAGGGCATCCACCACCAGCTGGCCGTCACGGTTGGATTTGCTGTTTCCGAACATCTGCCTACTCCCCTTTGCTGGCCGGCGCGCCGGCCTGTTTCCAGTCGAATACCTGGGTGGCGCCCCCCGCACCACTCCCCAATGTCACCCGCACGCGTTGCGGAGTGAAGTCAGCCGGCAGCATCACGCTGCCGGTGAGCTGCTGGAAGTACCGGAACGAATAGTCCTGTCCCGGCACCTTGCTGCGCTGGTGCAGATCATCCCAGCTGATCGTGGCCAGCTTGCCGTTCTTCACGCCTTCCACGGTGAAACGCATCTGCCCCTGGCTGATGGCCCCGCGGTTGAGATTCTGGGTCAGCACGGCGGTGTACTGCCAGGTGCCGGCCGATTCCGGGCTGAACTCGATCGAGTGGGTGTTCAGGCCCTTGCGCTGGCTGGTCGAACCGACCAGGCGCTCATAGAAGGCGACGTCCGCGCGCAACCCGGCGATCTCTTCGTCGCGCTCGGCGAGCGAGGACTGCACTTCGTTGTTGGCGGCGCGGCTGATGCGGTCGGAGGCTTCCAGCGTGGCCTGCTTCTGGCGCAGTTCAGTCAGCTGCGCCTGCAGGCTCTCGGCACGCTTCTCGGCTGCCTGCAACCGTTGTCCCTGCTCGCCACGCGGCGCCCCCATCCAGCAGCCTCCGATCGTGGCCAGCACCAGGCTGAGCAGCCAGATGCCTCCAATCACCCACAGGCGACGGCGGTCCGCGGGCGGATGTGACGCGCCGGGCAGGCGGACCTGCACGCGCATGGGAGGACGGTTGGTCATGGGTAGATCCCGTGGCATCGCGGGCGCGACACCGGCACGGCCCGTGTGGCAAACGACGGGCTAGTGTATGACAGGATCGGCAGGATTCCTGCGCTGGAGGCGACCGAGGTCTGTGGCGTTCAGGCACGCCATCGTCGATAGTGTGGCCCCTCGCACAGTTCCGCCGTCGGAGCATCGCCATGACCGAAGCCCACCTGTTCGTGATCGGCATCCTGCTGGCCTGGCTGGCCGGCATCCGTGTCTACCTCACCGTCTTCGGTGTCGGCCTGGCCGGCCTGCTCGGCTGGGTCGACCTGCCACCCGCCCTGCAGGCGACCGAGTCGTGGTGGGTGCTGGGTACCTCAGCGGCGCTGGCCGTGACCGAGTTCTTTGCCGACAAGATTCCCGGCGTGGATTCGGTCTGGGACCTGGTGCAGACCCTTGCCCGGGTCCCCGCCGGCGCCTTCCTCGCCGCCGCCACCCTGTCGCCGGATGGGCAGCTGGGTACCGGTGCGCTCGCTGCCGGCGCCGGCGTAGCCCTGGCCAGCCATGGCCTGAAGGCGGGCACCCGTGCCCTGCTCAACACCTCGCCGGAGCCGGCCAGCAACTGGGTCGCCTCGATCGCCGAAGACACCGTGGTGGTTGGCGGCCTGGCATTGGCCCTGGCACACCCGTGGATCGCGCTGGTCGTGGTGCTGGCATGCAGCCTGGCCGGCGCATTGCTGGTCTGGCTGGCATGGCGCGCTCTGTGGCGCGGCGTGCGTTGGCTTGCCCGTGCCGGCAACGGCACTGACCGGCAACAGCCACGCACCGGATGAACGCCGGGCGTGTCGCATAATGGCTGCGATCATCAGGAGCCCCCATGGCCGCAATTGAATCCCCCGCAGGCGTCCGCCCGGGTCGCGCTGAAACGCCACCGGCCGATCATTGGCAACGCTGGGCCACTGCGGTGGTGGACGCGGGTGCCTCCCCATCGGTTCCGTCCAGCGTCGCTGACAGTGGGCCTGCCTCCGGCGGTGCTCCGCCGCCGCTGCCGGGCGTCACCTCACAGCCCGAGGCGGGCAACCACGACCCGGCACCGGCGCCGGCGGATTCACCCTACCGCGTGCTGATCGTCGAGGACGACCGTGCGCAGGCCCTGTTCGCGCAGAGCGTGCTGCACGGCGCCGGCATGCAGGCCATCGTGCTCAGCGATGCCGAAGGCGTCCAGCAATCGATCAAGGACCATCGCCCTGACCTGATCCTGATGGACCTGCACCTGCCCGGCCTGGACGGCATGCGGCTGACGGCGATGATTCGCCAGCAGCCCGGCCTGCAGTTGCTGCCCATCGTGTTCCTCAGCGGCGATCCCGATCCGGAGCGCCAGTTCGAAGTGCTCGACAGCGGTGCCGACGACTACCTGAGCAAGCCGATCCGGCCGCGGCACCTGATCGCGGCGGTCGCCAACCGCATCCGCCGTGCCCGCGCGCAGGCGGCAACCTTGCCCGGCGCCTCCGGCACGCCGGCCACCAGCAATCCTGAAACCGGCCTGCCGACGCGCCATCATGTGCTGCAGCAGCTCAATGCCGCCCTGGCCCACCATGATCGTGGAGGCCTGTTCTTCATCGAGGTGGCCAGCGCGCTGGGCCTGCGCGAGCGCTATGGCTACGCTGCGTTCGAACGGCTGATGGTGCAGGCCGGACAGCGCTTGGCCGAAGCCGGCCATCCGCACCTGCTGGCGCGCCTGAACGACAACAGTTTCCTGCTGCTGGCGCGTGATGCCGATGAGGACAGGCTGGAGAGCGTGGCCGCCACCCTGCGCGAGCAGCTCTCCGCGAGGGCCTTCGTGATCCGCGATGACGAATCGGTGCACCTGCGTGGCGTGGTCGGCTATGCACCGCTGTCGCCCGGCTTCGAGGATGCCGCCAGTGCGCTGGAAGCCGTCGAGCGCACGACCCTGCAGGCACGCCTGCTCAGTGCCGGCGTGGCCGGCCACGTGCATCGGCAGGCCATCAGCGAACAGGAGCATCTGGCCCTGCTGGAAGGCCAGCTGGAACTGGCTTACCAACCCATCGTCGCCGTCGCCGGTGGAGGCAGCGCGCAGTACCAGGTCCTGCTGCGGCTGCGCCAGGCCGACGGCACCGTGCTGACCGCCGGCCAGGTGATTCCGGCCGCCGAAGCCGCCGGCCGCATCGCCGACCTCGACCAGCAGGTGCTCGATCATGCGCTGGGCCTGCTGGATCTGTACCGGCATGCCACCCAGCCGCTCAATCTGTTCGTCTCGCAGTCGCTGCGTACCCTGCAGCGCGACGCCTTCGCCGACTGGCTGCTGGAGTCGCTGCAGCAGCGTGACCTGCCAGGCAGCGCGCTGGTCATCGACGTGCGCCTGCCCGATGCGCTGATCCACACCGTGCCGCTGCAGCAGTTCTGTCAGCGCATGGCGCAGGCCGGCGTGCGCTTCTGCCTGAGCCAGTTCGAGCCCGGCAACGATGCCGACGCGCTGCTGGGCCAGCTGCCGCTTTCGTTCGTACGCATGGCTGCGCGCTTCTCCAGCAGCCACGCCAATCCAGGCACGCGCGAAGAACTGCGCAGGGCGATCGAGCGGGCGCACGGCGCCGGTCTGCAGATCATCGGGCAGCAGATCGAAGATCCGCAGGCAGCGGCCGCGATGTGGGTGGGAGGGGTCGACTACATCCAGGGCAACATGGTGCAGTCCGCCGGCAGCGACCTGAACTTCGACTTCCACAACGCGGTGCTCTGACATGCCGCTGTGGGCGGTGCTGCTGGTGGCCCTGGCCGTGGCGGCCATCGCGCTGCTGCTGGCGGGGCTGCGCCTGCGCACGCGCAGCCAGGCGCTGGCCGCACTGCAGCGGGATCGTGCCGCGCTGGCCAGCGAGCGCGACCAGCTGCGCCGCACCACCGAGCGCCAGGGCCAGCTCGAACAGCAGTTGCTGCAGGCCAAGCAGGCGGCCGAGGCGGCGGTGCTGGCCAAGGGCGAGTTCCTGGCCACGATGAGCCACGAGATCCGCACGCCGCTCAACGGCATCCTGCCGATGCTGGAGCTGATCGCGCGTGGCCCGCTGGGCGAGGACCAGCGGCAGATGCTGGCCACCGCATCGGCCAGCTCGCAGCAGCTGCTGCGTATCGTCGACGACATCCTCGATTACTCGCGGTTGGAAGCACAGGCACTGGAGCTGGAGATCACCAGCTTCAATCTGCGCGAGCTGCTCGACGCCGTGGTGCAGCTGATGCAGCGCGCTGCCGACGCCAAGGGACTGGCACTGGTGCTGCAACTGGATCCGACGGTCCGCCTTCCCGTGCGCGGCGATCCGGTGCGCCTGCGGCAGGTGCTGAGCAACCTTCTGGCCAATGCCATCAAGTTCACGGCACGCGGCCAGGTGCAGCTGCGCGTGCAACGGCTGGGCGAAGGTCCGGCCCAGCACCAGTTGCGCTTCGAAGTGATCGACACCGGCATCGGCATCGACGAGGCCCAGCAGGCACGCCTGTTCCAGTCCTTCAGCCAGGCCGATGCGTCGACCACCCGCATCTATGGTGGCACCGGCCTGGGCCTGGCCATCTGCAAACGCATCATCGACCTGATGCACGGCCACATCGGCGTCCAGTCGACCCCCGGCCAGGGCGCCCGCTTCTGGTTCGAGATTCCGTTGTTGAAAGTTCCCGGCGACCTGCCGGCGATGGCACGCGCACCGGCCACCCTGCTGCTGTTCAGTGCCGACAGCCACCTGCAGGCGCGCATCGAACGCATTGCCGCCCATCACGAGCTGCAGGTGCAGGTCATCGACGGGATGGACGCGCTGGCCGAGCGGCTGCGAGCCGTGCCCCGCCCCGGGCACGCTGCGCCGGCCTGGCTGCTGATCGATGCGCCTGCGCGCCGCAGCGGCGGAACCCGTCTGCGGCAGGCGCTGGCTGCGCGCGGTGAGGACGACACGCTGCAGGTGCTGTGGCTGCAGGACGAGCCGCTGCCCGCGCAGGAGCGCCATCGCCAGCTGCCGGTCGCCTTCGAGGATGCCGCCCTGCACGCCCTGCTTGCCACGCCCACCGCCAGCGCGCGCCCGTCCGCCTGGCTGGCTGCCGCCGAAGAGGGCCAGGCACCGGCTGCCCTGCCAGCGCTCGGTCTACGCGTGCTGCTGGTGGAGGACAACACGGTCAACCGCATGGTGGCCGAACACCTGCTGCGGGTGTTCCAGTGCGAGGTCCGCAACGCCGCCGATGGCGAGCAGGCACTGGTCGCGCTGCGCGAAGGCGGTGTGGATGTGGTGCTGATGGACTGCCAGATGCCGGTGCTGGACGGTTACGCCGCGACGCGCCAGTGGCGCGAGGAAGAGATCGCAGCCGGAGGCCGGCGCCTGCCGATCATCGCCATGACCGCCAATGCCATGGCCGGTGATCGCGAACGCTGCCTGCGAGCAGGCATGGACGATTACCTGTCCAAACCGATCGCGCGCGACACGCTGCACGCGCTGCTGCTGCGCTGGGGCCCCAAAGCCCTCCCCACGCCGGCAGTTCCGGCGGCGGCAGCGAAGGCCGGTCCAGAACCTGTCGCCCACCCGGTTCTGGACCGGAACGTGCTGGACGAGCTGCAGGCGGTCATCGGTGATGCCGCCACGCAGATCGTATCGGTGTACCTGGAAGACGCACCGGCGATGGTGCAGGCGCTGCAGCAGGCGGCGCAGGACCACGATGGCCAGCGCCTGCAGGCAGTCGCGCACAGCCTGAAGTCCTCCAGCGCGAATGTCGGCGCGATGTCGCTGTCGGCGGTCGCACAGCGGATCGAGCACGAGGCCCGCGCCGGCAGTCTGCAGCGCCCCGCCGTTGCGGTTGCGCTGCTGGTGGCCGAATTCGCCCGGGCACGGGTGGCGCTGGGCGGGTACCTGGCACAGCATCGCGCCGGCCAGGCGGGCTGACTCACTCTTCGAGCTTGCTCAGCAGGTACTTCGGTTCGCCGATGCGCTCGATCAGGTCCAGCTGCGTTTCCAGCCAGTCGATATGCTCTTCCTCCGAATCGAGGATCTTCACGAACAGCTGGCGGCTCACATAGTCGCCGACCGAATCGGCATAGGCCACCGCCTCGCGCAGGGTGACCACGCCATCACGCTCGAGCGAGAGGTCACACTGCAGGATCTCGGTCGGGTTCTCGCCGATGCGCAGCTTGCCCAGCGCCTGGAAGTTCGGCAGTCCTTCAAGGAACAGGATGCGGTCGGCGAGCATGTCGGCATGCTTCATCTCGTCGATCGATTCCTTGTACTCATGCTCGGCGAGTTCCTTGATGCCCCAGTTCTTCAGCATCTTGGCGTGCAGGAAATACTGGTTGATCGCGGTCAGCTCGTTGTAGAGGACCTTGTTGAGGAATTCGATGACCTTGGTGTCGCCCTTCATGGGGATACTCCTGCACGCTGAAAACGCAGGCACTTTACCGCCTTGCGTGCGGTCGTGAAGGAACGCGAATCGTGCGCATTGGCCTGTGCGGCCGCACGTGAAGGATGCGCAGGCGCGGTATCAACGCACCGCGGAAAAAACAGTCAGGCGACCTGGGCCAGACCGAGTACCGGCAGCGGCAGATCGTGGGTGGCACGTGCCTTGGCCAGCAGCTCGCCGGCCATGTCCAGACAGGACCCGCAGGTAGCGCCGCATCCGGTACGCATGGTCAGCTCGGCCACCGACGTCACGCCATGGCTGGCGGCTTCGCGGATCTGGTGGTCGGTGACTCCGTTGCAGATGCAGACGTACACAGGCGGGAACCGGGCTGACAGGCCAGAAGCGGCCTGGTCGCTATTCCAATGGAAACGAGAATGGTTGTCAATCAGAGACCTGAACCATTCTCGATACCGTTCAGGCGGTCAGCTCGTCGGTCCTTCCTGCGCCTTTTTTGGCCAGTAGCCCCTGCTGCGCGGCCGCTTGCGCGGACGGTCGTGGCCCGCGGTATTGCCGGGCATCCACGCTTCCGCTGCGCTCTTCGGCATGGCGGTGACGCCCTGCCCCGCCACCCCGCGCGCCAGCGGCGCCAGGTGTCGCAGCGCGCGCGCGTAGACGCCGCGCTTGAACATCACCACATGCTCCACCGGATACCAGAAATCCACCCAGCGCCAGTGATCGAACTCCGGCGAATCGGTATGGTCCAGGCACACATGGGATTCGTCACCGGTCAGGCGCAGCAGGAACCAGACCTGCTTCTGGCCGATGCAGACCTGCCGTTCATTGCGGCGGACCGCCCGCGCCGGCAGCTTGTAGCGCAGCCAGCCGGGCGTTGCCCCCAGCACTTCCACGTGCTCAGGCAGCAGGCCGGTCTCTTCCTGCAGTTCGCGATACATGGCCTCGACGGGTGTCTCGTCGGTGTTCATCCCACCCTGCGGGAACTGCCAGCCATCCCGGCGCACGCGTCGTGCCCAGAACACCTGCCCGTCCTGCCGCATCAGCACGATGCCGACGTTCGGTCGATAGCCGTCCGGATCGATCACGATGCGGACTCCTAAAAAAATCTACTGGTCAGGACTATCCCACGCCGCCTGTCAGGCGACAAGCGCGGCACAAATGTGTTGACAGTCCCACGGCGTATCAGCAGAATAGCGGGCTCACCAAGGCTATGTAGCTCAGCCGGTTAGAGCACAGCACTCATAATGCTGGGGTCGGTGGTTCGAGTCCACCCATAGCCACCATGCTGAAGTTGTTTTTCAGCGTGAAAAGTGAGAAAATAGTTACACGATACATTGCCCCGTCGCCAAGCGGTAAGGCACCTGACTCTGACTCAGGCATTCGGTGGTTCGAATCCATCCGGGGCAGCCAAATTAAACGCAGAAGGCCAGATCGAAAGATCTGGCCTTCTGCGTTTAATTTGGTCGCGCATTCCACCTTATCCCCGCGCCTGTCGGCGCACCCCCTTGAACATCAAGGGGGCTCCCCTCCAGAGAGAACCCCGGGGTCGGATCCTTCTCGCAGGCAAAGGCCCTGACCCTACCCTCTCCAATGCACAATCCCGAAACGACAAAAGCCCGGCGGAAGCCGGGCTTTTGCTTTTCCAACCAGCGGGCTCCCGGAGGAGCCCAGCCAGGCGCAGTGGATCAGCGCTTGGAGAACTGGGTGGCGCGACGGGCCTTGTGCAGACCGACCTTCTTACGCTCGACTTCACGGGCGTCACGGGTCATGAAGCCAGCCTTGCGCAGCTCGGACTTCAGGGTTTCGTCATACTCGACCAGCGCACGGGCGATGCCCAGACGGATCGCACCGGCCTGGCCGGTGGTGCCGCCGCCGGTGGCGGTGACCAGGATGTCGAAGCTTTCGGTGTTCTTGGTCAGCTCGAGCGGCTGGCGCACGATCATGCGCGCGGTCTCACGACCGAAGAACTCGTCCAGCGGACGGCCATTGACGGTGATGTTGCCCGAACCCTTGCGCAGGAACACGCGAGCGGTGGAGGACTTGCGGCGGCCAGTGCCGTAGTTTTGAGTGATAGCCATGATTAGATATCCAGAACCTGCGGCTGCTGTGCGGCGTGCGGATGCTCAGTGCCGGCGTAGACCTTGAGCTTGCGGTACATCTGGCGACCCAGCGGGCCCTTCGGCAGCATGCCCTTCACGGCGATCTCGATCACGCGCTCCGGGTGGCGCTCCAGCGCCTGGGCCAGGGACTCGGTCTTCAGGTTGCCGATGTAACCGGTGAAACGGTGATACATCTTGTCCTGCAGCTTCTTGCCGGTGACGGCAATCTTTTCTGCATTGATGACGACCAGGTAGTCGCCGGTATCAACGTGCGGGGTGTAGACCGGCTTGTGCTTGCCACGCAGACGGCGGGCCAGCTCGGTGGCGAGACGGCCCAGGGTCTTGCCCTCGGCGTCGACGAGGTACCAGTCGCGCTGGACGGTCTCGTTCTTGGCAGTGAAAGTGCTCATGAAGAACTCTAGGTTAGGTCGGGCTCATTGCGGCGAAGGACTCGCCGGAACTCTGCCACGCGTTGTGAAAGGTGAAGCGCAAGAGGCGGGATTGTACGCAGGTCCAGGCCCCGGCGCAAGCCGCCCCCTGTCCCGGGTTGGCAGGGGCGCGGGCGCGGGCGAGAATCGGCGGGTCTCCCGCCCCACCGTATCGCCATGACCGTGCTCCGCCAGACCACCCCGCTGGACCACCTGCTGACCGAAGCCCAGCGCGCCCTGGACACGGTGTTCGGCAACCCGCCGGCCAGCCGCCCCTATCCGGCGGTGGACACCGACGAGCCGGGCATGGACGCCCGCCAGCGCCGCCATGCGGCCGGGCTGATGCGGATCAACCACGTCGGCGAGGTCTGCGCGCAGGGCCTGTATTTCGGCCAGGCCGCCGTGGCCCGCGACCCGGCCACCCGCGAGCATCTGCTGGAGGCAGCGCAGGAGGAAACCGACCACCTGGCGTGGTGTGCCACCCGGCTGGCCGAACTGGACAGCCGGCCGAGCCTGTTCAACCCGCTCTGGTACGCAGGCAGTTACACCATCGGCACCCTGGCCGGGCTGCGCGGTGATGGCTGGAACCTGGGTTTTGTCGTCGAGACCGAACGCCAGGTCGAGGCCCACCTGGATGAGCATCTGGTGGATCTCCCGGCCGCCGACCTGCGCAGCCGCGCGGTCATCGAAGTGATGAAGCAGGACGAGGCCCGGCATGCGGACCATGCCGAGCAGGCCGGCGCCCGCCGCCTGCCCTTCCCGATTCCGGGGGCGATGGCGCTGGCCTCGAAGGTGATGAAGACCATCGCGTACCGCCTCTGAACGGCCGCCGCGCATGGCCCGGCGCTGCCGGCAACGCGGCATTGGACGCCTCAGCGCCGGCTCAGTTCGGCGACACCAGCTTCAGGCCGATCACACCGGCGACGATCAGGCCCACGCAGGCCAGGCGGGCCGGTGAAGCACTGTCGTTGAACAGGTAGATGCCCAGCACTGCCACGCCCATGGCCCCGATGCCGGTCCAGATGGCATAGGCCGTGCCGACCGGAATGCTCTTCATGGCCTGGCTCATCAGGTACAGGCTGATCAGCGCGGAAACGACCGTGGCGGCCGTGGGCAGTGGCTTGCTGAAGCCTTCGGAGTACTTCATTCCAAGCGCGAAGCCGATCTCGAACAGGCCGGCCAGCAGCAGGTAGATCCAGGGCATGGGTGGGGGTCCTTACCTAGTGGTTGAAAAACGAAACGGCCCGGTGTCTTCACACCGGGCCGTAGGTCGGTACATCGCCGTGGAACTATGAATTGCGCAGCACGCAGGTTCCACGGGGCGGGTCGTCCCGCCTGGGTGACGATGCCTGCCGGCATCGCACAGGGGTGTTACTCGGACAGGTTGCGACCGTGGAACAGCTCTTCGATCTCGCGCTTGAGCAGCGCCTCGATCTTCATGCGTTCCTTGAACGACAGGTTCCTGGCCTTTTCCTCGAACAGGTACTGATCCAGGTCGAAGTCCTTCAGGTGCATCTTCGTGTGGAAGATGTTCTCCTGGTAGACGTTGACGTCGAACATCTCGTAACGCGACTTGATGTTCTTGGCCAGGAAGTTCTGGATCGAATTGATCTTGTGATCGATGAAGTGCTTCTTGCCCTTCACATCGCGGGTGAAGCCACGGACGCGGTAGTCCATGATCACGATGTCCGATTCCAGGCTCTCGATCAGGTAGTTCAGGGCCTTCAGCGGCGAAATGACGCCACAGGTGGCCACGTCGATGTCCGCGCGGAACGTCGCGATGCCTTCCTGCGGATGGGTTTCCGGGTAGGTATGGACGGTGATGTGGCTCTTGTCCATGTGCGCGACCACGGCGTCGGAGATCAGCTCCTTGCCCGCCAGCTTCTTGTCGATCACCGGCTCTTCGGAGATCAGGATGGTCACCGAGGCACCCTGCGGATCGTAGTCCTGGCGGGCCACGTTCAGGATGTTGGCGCCGATGATCTCGGCGACATCGGTCAAGATTTGAGTCAGCCTGTCGGCGTTGTACTCTTCATCGATGTATTCAATGTAACGCTGACGCTCCTCTTCGGTGCGCGCGTAACACACGTCATAGATGTTGAAGCTCAGCGCCTTGGTGAGGTTGTTGAAACCCTGCAACCTCAGGCGAGGCAACGGCTTGACCACGGCGGTCGATTCCTGTGTAAGAAGAGAAAGGGTGAATTATGGGGCAAACCGCCCCCGGGGGGAACGTGAAGACGCAAGAGTTCTGGCACACTGTTTGCCCTTAACAATTGCGCTGGTTAAGCTCCGCTATCGACCCCGTGAATCCGTTCATGCGCAGAGGGAGCGCCCCTATCGTGTCAACCGTGCGCCTAGCTAGCAGTCCACTGGCCCTGGATATCGCAACAATCGATCGTTTCCTGGCGCACAGCCACAGGCGGCGATATCCCACCCGGACCGACGTCTTCCGACCAGGAGACCCGGCGGGAACCCTGTATTACGTCATCAGCGGCTCGGTTTCGATCATGGCCGAGGAAGATGACGATCGTGAGCTGGTGCTGGGCTACTTCGGTGCCGGCGAGTTCGTCGGCGAGATGGGCCTGTTCGTGGAATCGGACCGCCGCGAGGTGATCCTGCGGACCCGCACCGCCTGCGAGCTGGCCGAGATCAGCTACGAGCGCCTGCATCAGCTGTTCCTTGGCCCGCTGTCGGCCGACGCTCCGCGCCTGCTGTATGCGCTGGGCCAGCAGATCTCCAAGCGTCTGCTCGACACCAGCCGCAAGGCCAGCCGCCTGGCGTTCCTGGACGTCACCGACCGCATCGTGCGCACCCTGCACGATCTGGCCCAGGAGCCGGAGGCGATGAGCCACCCGCAGGGCAGCCAGCTGCGCGTCTCGCGGCAGGAACTGGCGCGCCTGGTCGGCTGCTCGCGTGAGATGGCCGGCCGCGTGCTGAAGAAGCTGCAGACCGACGGGCTGCTGCATGCCCGCGGCAAGACCGTGGTGCTTTACGGCACCCGTTGAACGTTGAGCACCCGGTGGGTGCGGACCTTGGTCCGCACTCCTTCGCGCGCTAGGCTCGGTGCATGGAACTGAGCAGCGAATTCTGGTGGTTCATTCTCATCGGCCTCGGTGCGCAGCTCGTCGATGGCGCGCTGGGCATGGCCTTCGGCCTGGTCTCCTCGTCGGTGATGCTGAGCATGGGATTGCCGCCGGCCCAGGTCAGCGCCAGCATCCACACCGCCGAAGTGTTCACCACCGGCGCCTCCGGTGTGTCGCATCTTGCGGCTGGCAATGTCGATAAGCGCCTGTTCGTGCGCCTGGCGCTGCCCGGCGCGATCGGGGGTGCGATCGGTGCCTATGTACTCGCCCAACTGCCCGGCGATTTCATTCGCCCGTTGATCTACCTGTACCTGCTGGTGCTTGCCATCGTCATCCTGGCCCGTGCTGCCGGGCGCTGGATGCCCAGCGGCGAGATCCGCCGCGTGCCGGTTCTGGGCTTCTTCGCCGGCCTTCTGGACGCCAGCGGCGGCGGTGGCTGGGGCCCGATCGCCACGTCCACCCTGCTGGCGCGTGGCGGCCAGGCCCGTACCACGATCGGCACGGTCAACGCAGCCGAGTTCGTGGTCACCTTGACCATCTCGGCCACCTTCCTGCTGTCGATGGGGGTGCAGCACCTGCAGATCGTCGCCGGGCTGCTGATCGGCGGCATGATGGCCGCGCCGGTGGCCGCGATCCTGGTCAAGCGGGTCAAGGAACGCTGGGTACTGGTCGCGGTTGGCGTGCTGGTACTGGGCATCAGCCTGTTCCAGATCGGCCACGCGGTGACCGGGTACCTGGCGCGGTGACCGCGCTCCGCGCCCGCTGGGCATGGCCCGGCGCTACCGGATGGCTTGCGGATTCGCCGGGCCGGGGGCCGCGCGGGGGGGGGGGGGGGGCGGGGGCCGCCCCCCCGGGCGCGCCCGGGGCGGGGCGCGGGGGGGGTGGGGGGGCGGCCGGCGCCCCCCCCCGGGCGCGCCGGGTGGATCAGGCCTTGTCGCCGCCGCGGTCGACGCAGCCCCAGTTGAGGATGCGGGTGCCCGCCGGCAGTACGCTGCGGAAGAACGCCACCTTGCCCGGCTTCGGGTTGACCACCACCGGCGCCTTCGCCGCCAGCAGCAGCGGCAGATCCGCAGTGCTGTCGGAGTAGGCAATGTCGATGTCGCCATAGCCACGTTCACGCAGCATGCGCATCTTCTCTTCGTTGTGGCAGTGACGGGTCGGCCCCACCCCTCCCAGGCGCGGCCCGACCTCCGTGCCGATGACCGGCACGTCCTGGTGCGCAACGAAGGCCAGGATCGCGCGGGCCAGTTCGGGCGGGGCGCCCGTGGCCACCACCACGCGATCCCCCTTTGCACGGTGCGCGGCGAACACCTCCAGCGCCTGCGGCAGCAGCTTGGCGCGCATCTGCGCCTCGTTCCTGATCACGTAGGCGTCGATCACCCGGTTGAACTCGCGCGCACGATGCAGGCCGAAGCTGCCGATCCACACGTAGATCGAAATGCCGGCACGGCGGGTCGGCAGCATCGCCACCATCGGCCCGGCGATCGGGGTGACCAGCAGCGCCGCGAGCATGCGCAACGGGTTGCGCTTGATCAGCGAGGCGAACAGGTGCGTGCCCGAATCACCGTCGTACAGGGTGTGATCGAAGTCGAAGACCACCAGCGGCGCATCCGCGCGTGGCGTCGGGTAATGCGTTTTCATGCCGCGAAGAATAGCTGACGCAGGCCCTCGCCCGGCTCTTCCACGCGCATGAAGGCCTCGCCGACCAGGAACGCGTGGATGCCGGCATCACGCATCAGCGCCACGTCCTGGGGCCCGAGGATGCCGCTCTCGGTCACCAGCAGGCGGTCGCGCGGCACGGCCAGGCGCATGTCCAGGGTGGTCTGCAGCGAGACCTCGAAGGTGCGCAGGTTGCGGTTGTTGATGCCGATCATCGGCGCCGGCACCTGCAGCGCACGCTCCAGCTCGTCGATGTCGTGCACTTCCACCAGCACGTCCATGCCCAGCGACAGTGCCAGTTCCGACAGCGTGGCCAGCTGGGTATCGTCCAGCGCCGCCACGATCAGCAGGATGCAGTCAGCGCCCAGCACGCGCGCCTCGTACACCTGGTAGGCATCGATCACGAAGTCCTTGCGCAGCACCGGCAGCGTGCAGGCCTCGCGGGCCTGCTGCAGGTAGGCGTCGGCGCCCTGGAAGAAATCCACGTCGGTCAGCACCGACAGGCAGCTGGCACCACCGAACTCGTAGCTGACCGCGATGTCGGCCGGGCGGAAATCCGGGCGGATCACGCCCTTGGAGGGGCTGGCCTTCTTCACTTCGGCGATCACCGCGGGGTCGCCGTTGGCCACCGCCGCCTGCAACGCGCGCACGAAGCCACGTACCGGCGGGGCGCTGGCCACGGCGGCCTGAAGCTCCTCGAGCGGGCGCTGGGCGCGACGCTGGGCTACTTCTTCGGCCTTGCGGGCCAGGATCGTCTGCAGGATGTCGCTCATCGTCTTCGGTTCGGTGCGGGGGCGGTGAGGACGGCCATTATCGGCCATCGACGGGGTCAGGCTGAACCACGCGCTCAGGCAACCAGTGCGCGGGTGGTCTCGATGTACTGGTGCAGGCGCTGGCGGGCGCTGCCATTGGCGATGGCGGCGCGGGCACGGGCCAGGCCATCGCCGATGTCGTCGGCCACGCCGGCCACGTACAGCGCGGCGCCGGCATTGAGCGCGACGATGTCCAGCGCGGGGCCGGGCTCGTTGTCCAGCACCGCGCGCAGCAGGGCAATGGACTGCTCCGGGCCATCCACGCGCAGGTTGCGGCTGGCCGACATGGCGATGCCGAAGTCCTCCGGGTGGATCTCGTACTCGCGCACCTTGCCGGCGCGCAATTCGCCGACCAGGGTGCCGGCGCCCAGCGAGATCTCGTCCATGTTGTCGCGGCCCCAGACCACCATGGCGCGCTCGGTACCCAGTTCGCGCAGCACGCGCGCCTGGATGCCCACCAGATCGGGGTGGAACACGCCCATCAGCACCGACGGTGCGCTGGCCGGATTGGTGAGCGGGCCGAGGATGTTGAAGATGGTGCGCACGCCCATCTCGCGGCGCACCGGCGCCACCACCTTCATCGACGGGTGGTGGATCGGCGCGAACATGAAGCCGATGCCGGTCCGCTCGATGGCCGCGGCCACCTGCTCCGGCTGCAGCTCGATCACCGCGCCCAGCGCCTCCAGCGCGTCGGCGCTGCCGGACTTGGACGACACGCTGCGGTTGCCATGCTTGGCCACGCGCGCGCCGGCAGCCGCCGCGACGAACATCGCGCAGGTGGAGATGTTGAAGGTATGCGAACCATCGCCCCCCGTGCCGACGATATCGACCAGGTTGGAGGTATCGGCCACCGGCACCGGCCGGGCGAATTCACGCATCACGGTGGCCGCCGCGGCGATTTCGTCCACGGTCTCCTTCTTCACGCGCAGGCCGGTGAGGATGGCTGCCGTCATCATCGGCGAAACATCGCCACGCATGATCTGCCGCATCAGGTCGACCATCTCGTCGAAGAAGATCTCGCGGTGCTCGATGGTGCGGTGCAGGGCTTCCTGGGGGGAGAAGCTCATCGGGATTGCTCCTTGGACTCAGGCGGCCGGTCGCTGCAGGAAATTGCGCAGCAGGGCGTGGCCGTGTTCGGTGAGGATGGATTCGGGGTGGAACTGCACGCCTTCCACCGGGAAGTGGCGATGGCGCAGGCCCATGATCTCTTCGATCGAGCCGTCGTCGTTCTCCGTCCAGGCGGTCACTTCCAGCACATCGGGCAGGCTGTTCTTGTCCACCACCAGCGAGTGGTAACGGGTGGCCTGGTAGCGGTCCGGCAGGCCGGCGAACACGCCCTTGCCTTCATGGCGGATCGGCGAAGTCTTGCCGTGCATGATGTTGCCCGCGCGGATCACCGTGCCGCCATAGACCTGGCCGATGCCCTGGTGGCCCAGGCAGACACCGAGAATCGGCGTGGTCGGGCCCAGGCGTTCGATCAGCTGCAGCGACACACCCGCTTCGTTGGGCGTGCACGGGCCGGGCGAGATGACGATGCGCTCGGGCTTCTGCGCGGCGATCTCATCCACGCTCATTGCATCGTTGCGCACCACCTTCACCTCGGCACCCAGCGTCTGCAGGTACTGCACGAGGTTGTAGGTGAAGCTGTCGTAGTTGTCGATCATCCACAACATGGTCGGGTTCCGTCGCTTATCGGGAGTGGGCGTACACGTGGGTGCCGCACAGGGAGAGGGCCAGGTACAGCAGAAGGTGCCGCAGCGCAGGCCACGGCGCAGGGTGCCTTACAGGCCCTTGGCGGCCTGGGCGACGGCGCGGAACAGCGCGCGGCCCTTGTTCATCGTCTCGTCCCATTCCTTGTCCGGGTCCGAGTCGTAGACGATGCCGGCGCCGGCCTGCACGTACAGGCGGCCGTCCTTGATCACCGCGGTGCGGATCGCGATCGCGGTATCGGCATCGCCGTGCCAACCGATGTAGCCGATGCTGCCGGCGTACACATTGCGCTTGATCGGCTCCAGTTCGCGGATCACTTCCAGCGCGCGGATCTTCGGTGCGCCGCTGACGGTGCCGGCCGGGAAGGTGGCGCGCAGCACGTCGGCATAGCTCAAGCCCGGCTGCAGCTGCCCGGTCACCTCGCTGACGATGTGCATGACGTGGCTGTAGCGTTCAATCACGAACTGCTCGCCCACTTCCACCGTGCCGGCCTTTGATACGCGACCGGCATCGTTGCGGCCGAGATCGATCAGCATCAGGTGCTCGGCACGTTCTTTCGGATCGGCCAGCAGCTCGGCTTCCAGTGCCAGGTCCTGCTCGACGGTGGCGCCGCGCGGACGCGTGCCGGCGATCGGGCGTACGGTGACTTCGCCGTCCTGCAGGCGCACCAGGATTTCCGGCGAGGAGCCAACCACCTGCAGGTCGCCGACATCCAGGAAATACATGTACGGCGACGGGTTCAATGCGCGCAGCGCGCGGTACACGTCCACCGGGCGTGCCTTGAACGGCACGCTCAGGCGCTGGCTGAGCACCACCTGGAAGATGTCGCCGGCGCGGATGTATTCCTTGCTGCGCTGGACCGCATCGACGAAGCCATCGCGGGTGAAACCGGAGACGAAATCGGATTCATCCAGCACATCGCTGTTGAGCGGTGCGGGATAGCCGGCACCCGGTGCACGCAGCTTTGCGGTGAGCGCATCCAGGCGTGCCTGCGCCTGCTCGAACGCGCCGTGGACGCGCGGGTCCGCGTGCACGATCAGGTACAGGCGGCCCTTGAGATTGTCGAATACCGCCAGCTCGTTGGAGTGCAGCAGCAGGATGTCCGGCGTGCCCAGTTCATCGCGGCCGGCCGGCGGTGCCAGGCGCGGCTCGATATAGCCGATGCACTCGAAACCGAACCAGCCGACCAGGCCACCGGTGAAGCCCGGCAGGCCCTCCAGCTTCGGCACCGAGTGGGCGCTGCGCAGCGCCTCGACTTCGGCAAACGGGTCGGCCACCTCGCGGGTTTCCACCACCTGGCCGTCTTCGCGCACGGTCAGCGTATGGCCATGGAAGGCATACACGCGGCGCGCCGGCAGGCCAATGATCGAGTAACGACCAAAGCGTTCGCCGCCTTCGACGGATTCAAACAGGTAGGTATTGGGGCCGTCGGCGAGCTTCAGATAGACCGAAAGCGGCGTGTCCAGGTCGGACAGCACTTCGCGGACAACGGGAATGTGGGTGTGGCCTTCAGCGGCCTGCAGCTGAAACTGAGCGTGCGAGTTCAAGACGACTTTCCTTCCGGGACACAGCGTTATGGGGGCGGACGACGGCAACGGGCCACCATCGCCACCAACGGCGTGCGGAAGAAAGGGTATGCGGGGTCGTCAGGCTGGACACCCCTTGACTGTATCGCAGCTTGGACGGGAGTGGAACCCCGCAGCGCCAGGCGTGGCAGCCACCTTACGTGGCCAGCAGCGGGCAATCGGCCGGCAGATGCATGCGCACCCGACCAGCCACGCAGTCGATGCGGAACCGCCGCGCCTGCACGGGCTCACCGTCCAGGTTCAGGGTCAGTGGCTGCGCCGACTCGAGCTGCAGCCAGGGCAGCCGGACGCGGGTGGCCACCCGTTCCAGCGCCGCTTCCTTGCCACCGGTGAGCATCTGCCCCAGCGTCGACGCCACCTCCCCCTCCAGTTCGGGTACGACGGTGACATCCAGCAGGCCGTCATCGATAAGTGCCTGTGGGCACAGCTGCTGGCCACCACCGGCCTGCCGGCCGTTGCCGATCCCCAGCGCGATGAAGCCGCCTTCCCAGGCGAAGTCCGGACCGTGCAGACGCGCGGTGATCGGCTCGATCCGCCCCAGCTTGGCAATGCCGGTGATCACGTAGGCCAGGCCACCGAGCATCTTCTTCAGGCCGGCATCGGTTTCCACGGTGACCTGCGTGCCGAAACCGCCACTGGCCAAGTTGGCGCACCACCAGGGTGTGCCATCGGCATCCACGCGCAGCAGATCGATGGCATGTGCCGTGGCCTGCCCGATCAGCGCGAGCGCGGCCTCCGGCTCGGTCGGAATGTTCGCCGAGGTGGCGAAGTCATTGGCGGTGCCCATCGGGACCAACGCCAGCGAAGGCAGGGCATCGGCGGATTCATCGCGGTGGGCCAGCGTTTCGGCCACCGCACTGAGCGTGCCGTCGCCGCCTGCCGCCACGATCACGTCTACCCCGTGGTCGATGGCCTCGGCCACATAACGCTCGGCGTCACCCTCTTCCCAGGTGACCCGTACCTCCAGCTGCACGCCCCGCTCCCGCCACTGGCGCACCGCGTCGCGCAGCTCGTCATTGCCTGCGGACTTGCCGTTGAGGATCAGGCGCCAGCGCGGTGCGGTCATGCGGGGATTCCGGTGTGGGGTGGCACAGGCTAGCAACGCACCGTTTGCCGGCAGTGAATGTCACATGCGTGTCATTCAGCTCCCGGAGAATGGAAGGCCATAGCAGGGACGACGGATGGAGGCAGGATCAGCCTCCCACGCATGCAGCGAGGCCACGCCAACGATGGGCGTGGCCTTTTTTTTGAAGTCGCACCCGGGCGCGATCGTCAGCCGTTGGCGAAATCGTGCAGCGCCTGGCCCTGCAGCCGGTATACGGTCCACTCATCCTGCGGTTTCGCGCCCGCTGCGGTGTAGAACTCGATGGCCGGCGTGTTCCAGTCCAGCACCGACCATTCGAAGCGACCGCAGCCTTCGGCGACCGCCTGCCGCGCGATGTATTTCAGCAGCGCCTTGCCAGCGCCCGCGCCCCGCTGCTGCGGGCTGACATACAGGTCTTCCAGGTAGATGCCCTTGCGGCCCAGCCAGGTGGAGTAGTTGTAGAAATACACCGCATAGCCGATGGCCTCGCCATCGGCTTCACAGATCAGCGCGCGGGCAGTTGCGTCGGGACCGAACAGGCTTTCGGCGATGCCGATCTCGTCGGTCTGCACCGAATGCTCGGCCCGCTCATAGATGGCCAGCTCACGGATGAAGCGCAGGATCAGGCCCGCGTCGGCGGCAGTGGCCGGGCGGATGTTCAACACGGCCACCGTGCTCATGCCTCAGCCCCGCGCCGCAGCGACGTTGGCGCGCATCTGCGCGATCACGTCCTGGTAAGGGGTCTTGGCATTGAAGATGGCCGAGCCGGCGACGAAGGTGTCGGCGCCCGCAGCCGCGATCTCGCCGATGTTGTCGGCCTTCACGCCACCGTCGATTTCCAGGCGGATGTCCTTGCCGCTGGCATCGATCTTCTGGCGGACCACGCGCAGCTTGTCCAGCGCCGAAGGAATGAAGGCCTGGCCGCCGAATCCCGGGTTGACCGACATCAGCAGCACCAGGTCCAGGTCATCCAGCACCCAGTCGAGGATGTCCACCGGCGTGGCCGGGTTCAGCACGATGCCCGGCTTGCAGCCCAGCGAACGGATCAGCTGGATCGTGCGGTGCACGTGGCGGCTGGCCTCCGGATGGAAGCTGATGTAGGTGGCACCGGCTTCGGCGAAGTCCGGGATGATGCGGTCGACCGGCTCGACCATCAGGTGCACGTCGATCGGCGCGGTCACGCCGTGCTTGCGCAGTGCCTGGCAGACCATCGGGCCGATGGTCAGGTTGGGTACGTAATGGTTGTCCATCACGTCGAAGTGGACCCAGTCCGCACCGGCGGCCAGGACGTTGTCGACTTCCTCGCCGAGGCGGGCGAAATCGGCGGACAGGATGGAGGGGGCGATGAGGCAGTGGGACATGGCCGGGCCTTGCAACGAGGGGAAAGGGGTCAGCGCTTGCGCAGGGTCTTGATGCGGTCGTAGGCGGCGTTGATGCGCCGCGACTTCTGCTCGGCCTGCTGCTGCAGCTCGGGGGCGGCGCCGCCAAGCTTGTCCGGGTGGTACTGCGAGATCAGCTTGCGGTAGGCGCGCTCGACCTCGGCATCGGTGGCCTCGGAGGTCAGCCCCAGCTCCCGGTACGGGTTCTCCTTGTTCAGGCGGAACCAATCCGAATCAAAGGCATGGCCGATCAGCAGGCCGACCACCGCGCCGAACAGCGGATTGGGCCGGAACAGCAGGGCGCCGGCGATGAATCCGAGCAGTTTTCCGTACCAGCGCATGGCGCTCCGGGGTCGACCGACGAAATGGACGCTCATTTTACGTCACAGCGGGCCCGGACGGCTTTACACTAGGCCGCCCGCTGGTCAGCGGGCCCGCCGGGTCCGTTGGGCAGCCGTATCGACAACGCCCCAGGAGTGCCCGTGCCAACCACGCTGTTGCAATCCGATCTCCCCGGCCTGCCCTTGCGCCACCGCGGCAAGGTGCGTGATGTGTTCGATATCCCGCGCGAGCGGCTGCCTGCAGGGACCCCGCCGGGCGACTACCTGCTGATGGTCGCCACCGATCGCCTGTCGGCGTTCGACGTGGTGCTGCCCGACCCGATCCCCGGCAAGGGCGAAATGCTCTGCCAGGTCTCCAATTTCTGGTTCGCCAAGACCGCGCACCTGATGCCCAATCACCTGACCGGCATCGACGTGGCCAGCGTGCTGCCTGAAGGCGTGGACCCGGCGCTGTACGCCCGGCGCGCCGTGGTCACCCGCAAGCTGAAGCCGGTGCCGGTGGAAGCGATCGCCCGCGGCTACCTGATCGGCAGCGGCTGGAAGGACTACCAGCGTACCGGCAAGGTCAGCGGCATCGACCTGCCCGATGGGCTGCGCCAGGCCGAGCAGCTGCCAGAACCGATCTTCACCCCCTCGACCAAGGCCGCGGTGGGCGACCATGACGAGAACATCGATTTCGATGCGATGGTGCGGCAGGTCGGCGCCGAACTGGCCGAGCGCGTGCGCGATGCCACCCTGCGCATCTACAAGTTCGCCGCCGATTACGCCCGCGAGCGCGGCATCATCCTGGCCGACACCAAGTTCGAGTTCGGCACCGATGCCGACGGCCGCCTGTACATCATGGACGAGATGCTGACGCCGGATTCATCGCGTTACTGGCCGGCCGACGAGTACGAAGTGGGCACCAGCCCGCCCAGCTACGACAAGCAGTTCGTGCGCGATTACCTGGAGACGCTGGACTGGGGCAAGACCGCCCCGGGCCCGAACATCCCGGCGGAGATCATCGAGCGCACCCGCGCCAAGTACGCCGAGGCGCTGCAGCGTTTGGCCGGGATCAGCGTCGACTGATCCCCTGCGCCCCCCGGTCGCAGCGACCGGGGGCGTCGTGCCCGGCAGCGCCCAGGGTGGCGCTGTGCGAAGGCGCCCGGGAGTATGCTGTCGGCCTCACCGGAGGAAGCGAAGAAGCATGCAGACCACCACCGAGCTCGCGCGGCCGATCGACCGCTACTTCGCCAGCTACTCCGACGATCACCGCAATACGATCAACCAGCGCATCCACGTGGTCGCGGTACCGGCCATCCTGTGGTCGGCCGTGGCCCTGCTGTGGTGCCTGCCCCCCCTGATCACCTGGTTCCAGTACGGCATCTGGTCGGCGTTCGCGATGTTCAGTGCCTGGTGCTTCTACAACAAGCTGTCGCGTCCGCTGGGCATCGGCATGCTCATCCAGTTCTTCGTGTTCGGCTGCCTGTGCCGCCTGCTGGAAGCCGAGATCGGCCTGCACAACCTGTTCTGGCTGGCGGTGACGGTGTTCGTCGTGGCCTGGATCGCGCAGTTCATCGGGCACAAGTTCGAGGGCCGCAAGCCCAGCTTCCTGACCGACCTGACTTACCTGCTGATCGGCCCGGCCTGGGTGATGGCCAAGCTCTATCGCAGGCTCGACTGGCGCTACTGACACGCCTCCGGGCGAGCGTCACCCTCGCTTCCTGAACGGGCGGGTTTCCTCACCTGCGGTCCACTGCCGGCCTGCCAGCCTGCACGCTCAGCCCTTTGCCTGAGCGCCTGTCGCAGCGGCAGCCCCTGTGCGACAGGGCCTGCGGTCGCCGTGCGCGGGCGTAGGGTGCAGCCCCTGCCGGCACCGCGGAGCAGATGCTGCACTGCAAAAAAATGAATCAGCGAACGTTACAGGCAATTGATCGCCGTTCGATGGCTTTCGGCGACATTTCGCAGCCTGTTATCCTCACTGACCTGCTCGTGAATCATGGATTCCCTGCATGCTCCCCAGCCTGCCTCTGCTGCTGGCCCTGCCGTTCCTGATGGCAGCGGCTGTTGCGGCCTTCCCCCGTAGTTCGCGCTCGACTGCTGCCTGGCTGGCGGCGCTGGCGCCGTTGGGCGGCTTGGCCATTCTCGGCTGGCTCACCCCGGCGGTGCTCGACGGCCAGATCGTCCGCACCCTGCTGCCTTGGCTGCCGCAGATCGGCCTGGACTTCCATCTGCGGCTGGACGGCCTGGCCTGGATGTTTGCCGGCCTGGTGCTGGGCATCGGCGCGCTGGTGGTGCTGTACGCGCGGTACTACCTCAGTGCGCAGGACAACGCCCACCGCTTCTACTGCTACCTGCTGCTGTTCATGGGCGCCATGCTCGGCATGGTGCTGTCGGGCAACCTGCTGTTGCTGATGATCTTCTGGGAAATGACCAGCATCAGCTCGTTCCTGCTGATCGGCTTCTGGTCGCATCGCCAGGATGCGCGCGAGGGCGCACGCATGGCGCTGGTGATCACCGGCGGCGGCGGGCTGGCCCTGCTCGGTGGCGTGCTGCTGATCGGGCGCATCGTCGGCAGCTTCGACCTGGATGTGGTGCTGGCGGCCGGTGAACAGATCCGCGCCAGCGCGCTGTATCCCTATGCCCTGTTCCTGGTGCTGGCCGGCATCTTCACCAAGAGCGCGCAGTTCCCGTTCCATTTCTGGTTGCCGCATGCGATGGCGGCGCCGACACCGGTCTCGGCCTACCTGCACTCGGCCACCATGGTCAAAGCAGGCGTGTTCCTGCTGGCGCGCCTGCATCCGGCACTGGCCGGCAGCGACCTGTTCTTCTATACGGTGAGCGGCATCGGCGCGCTGACCCTGCTGATCGGCGCCTGGAACGCGATCTTCCAGCACGACCTGAAAGGGCTGCTGGCGTATTCGACGATCTCCCACCTGGGCCTGATCACCCTGCTGTTCGGCCTGTCCACGCCGATGGCGGTGGTCGCCGGCGTGTTCCACATCCTCAACCACGCCACCTTCAAGGCCTCGCTGTTCATGGCCGCCGGCATCATCGACCATGAGACCGGCACCCGCGACATGCGCAAGCTGGGCGGACTGCGGAAACTGATGCCCTTCACCAGCGCACTGGCGATCATCGCCTCGCTGGCCATGGCCGGCATTCCGCTGCTCAACGGCTTCCTGTCCAAGGAAATGCTGTTCGCCGAGGCGATCAGCGCCGGCGGCACCGAGACCATGCGCATGGCGGTGTCGATCGCGGCGTTGCTGGCCGGCGTGTTCGGCGTGGCCTACAGCCTGCGCTTCGTGCACGACACCTTCTTCGGCCCCGGCCCGCACGGGCTGGACCGCGTTCCCCATGAACCGCCGCGCTGGATGAAGGTACCGGTGGAACTGCTGGTGGTGGTCTGCGTGGCAGTCGGCATCGCGCCCGCGCTGACGGTGGCGCCGGTCCTGCATGCCGCTGCCGCCTCCATCCTCGGCAGCGCCATGCCCGAGTACAGCCTGTCGGTATGGCATGGCTTCAACCTGCCGCTGGCGATGAGCGCGATCGGCGTGGTGGGCGGTATCGCCCTGTACTTCGGCCTGCGCAAGCTGATCAACCTGCATGCCGTGACCAATACCACCACCGGCCGCAACGTGTTCCATGCGCAGCTGGATGCGGTTTCCGCACTGGCCATGCGCCTGACCAACGGCATTGCCAACGGCAGCCTGCAGCGGATGCTGCTGGGCCTGGTGCTGGTCGCGATCGTGGTGGCCGCCGCGCCGTTCGTGGCGAACCCGGCGTCCCCGAACTGGACCGCGCCGCAGCCGATTCCACTGCTGGGCTGGGCGTTGTGGCTGGTGATGATGGGCTGCGCGATCGCCACGCTGCGTGTGTACAAGCAGCGCCTGCTGGCGGTGCTGCTGGTGGGCGGCGTCGGCCTGATGGTGGCGCTGACCTTCGTGTTCCTGTCGGCACCGGATCTGGCACTGACCCAGCTGCTGGTGGAGATGGTGACCCTGGTCCTGATGCTGCTGGGGATGAACTATCTGCCCGCGCAGTCCGGACCGGAGCGGCCGCGCTGGCGCAAGCGCCGCGACGCGCTGATCGCGGTCATCGCCGGTTCCGGTCTCGGCGCGCTGGCCTATACCGCGATGACCCTGCCGCCGAACACCATGGCCGGTGAGCTGGTGGCGCGTGCCCTGCCCGAAGCGTATGGCCAGAACGTGGTCAACGTGATCCTGGTCGACTTCCGCGGCTTTGATACCTTCGGCGAGATCACGGTGTTCGGCATCGCCGCGCTGGTGGTGCACGCGCTGCTGCGCCGCACGCGGATGGCCCCGGAGCAGATCATGCCCGGGCCGCCGATCAAGCTGCCGGTACCGGCCGACCTGGCGCAGATCATGTTCCCGCTGACGCTGACGGTCTCCATCTTCCTGTTCCTGCGCGGTCACAACGCCCCGGGCGGCGGGTTCATCGCCGGCCTGGTACTGGCGGTGCCGCTGCTGATCCAGTACGTGATCCAGGGTACGGCATCGGTGGAGTCGCGCTTCGGCTTCGACTACATCCGGTGCATCGGCACCGGCCTGCTGATCGCCCTGCTCAGTGGCAGTGCTTCGATGCTGTTCGGCGTGCCGTTCCTGACCAGCGGGCACCTCGACCTGCACCTGCCGCTGATCGGCGACGTGCCGCTGGCCAGCGCGATCGGCTTCGACATCGGCGTGTACCTGGTGGTGTTCGGTGGCGCCATGCTGATGCTGTCGATGATGGGCACGGTCAAGCCCTCTCGAACCCGCACCGCCCGCAAGGGCGAGATCGATCTGCAACGCCGTTCGGCCCGCACCGGGGAGATGCACTGATGGAACTGGCCCTGGCCACCGCGATCGGCGTGCTGACCGCCATCGGCGTGTACCTGCTGCTGCGGGCGCGCAGCTTCGACGTGATCCTTGGCATGACCTTCCTGTCCTACGCCACCAACCTGCTGATCTTTGCCGGTGGGCGCCTGGTGCAGGGCAAGGCCCCGGTGCTGCAGGAAGGCGTGGAGAGCCACCTGGGCAACTACACCGACCCGTTGCCGCAGGCGCTGGTACTGACGGCCATCGTGATCGCCTTCGCGATGACTGCAGTGAGCATCGTGCTGGCCATGCGCAGCCGCAGCGACAACCACAGCGACCACGTGGACGCGCACGAGCCCGATGACGATGCGCCGCCGCGCCAGGGCGAGGACCGCGCATGAACCATCTGGTGATCCTGCCGATCCTGGTTCCCCTGCTCGGCGCCGCACTGTCACTGTTCGTCGAGCATCGCCGCTATGGTCCGAAGGTACAGCGGACTGTGGCCTGGACGGCACTGGCGGCCCTGGCCGTGGTGGTCGGGCTGCTGTTCGCCGATACGGCAGGCGGTGACATCCGCGTCTACCTGCTGGGTGACTGGCCCTCGCGCCTGGGCATCGCGCTGGTGGCCGACCGGCTGTCGGCGTGGATGCTGCTGACCACCCTGCTGCTGGCCATCCCCTGCCTGCTGCATGCCTGCTCGGGCTGGGACCGGCGCGCGCCGCACTTCCATGCGCTGTTCCAGTTCCAGCTGGTCGGCCTCAACGGTGCGTTCCTCACCGGCGACATCTTCAACCTGTTCGTGTTCTTCGAGGTGATGCTGATCGCTTCCTACGGCCTGCTGCTGAGCGGCGGCCGTGGCCTGCGCATGCGCATCGGCCTGCACTACGTGGTGTTCAATGTCACCGCATCGACGCTGTTCCTGATCGCACTCGGCCTGCTGTACGCCTCGCTCGGCTCGTTGAACATGGCGGAGCTGTCGCAGCGCATCGCCGAGGTTCCGCCGGCACAGCTGACCCTGGTGAAGGCCACGATGGGCCTGCTGCTGCTGGTGTTCTGCGCCAAGGCCGCCCTGATGCCGCTGTACCTTTGGCTGCCCGAATCGTACGCGCGCGCACCTGCTGCGGTCGCTGCGCTGTTTGCGATCATGACCAAGGTCGGCCTGTACGCCGTGCTGCGCGTGCAGATGCTGTGGTTCGGCGAGGACGCCGGCGCGATGGCCGGATACGGACGCGACTGGCTGCTGTGGGCCGGCGTGGCCACGCTGGTACTGGGCGGCCTGGGCGCGCTGGCCGCCGCGCGCCTGCGCGTGCTGATCTCCTACCTGGTGATCGTCTCGGCCGCGACCCTGTTCATTGCCTTCTCGGTGGGCACGCCGAAGGTGCTCTCCGCCGGTCTGTACTATCTGCCACACAGCAGTTTCGTCGCTGCCGCGCTGTTCCTGGTGGCCGACCTGATCCGGCGCCGACGCGGCGGTGCCAGCGACCGCAAGGAAGTGATCGCACCGATGCCGGGCAAGGAAACGCCGGCGGTACTGTTCCTGATCGGCGCCGTGTCGGTCGCCGGACTTCCGCCGCTGTCGGGCTTCCTGGCCAAGGCCGCCCTGCTGGCCGGGATGCCGGCGCAGTACACCGGCGCGGTATGGACGGCCGTGCTGGTCAGCAGCCTGCTGGTCATCATGGGCCTGACCCGAGGGGGCATCCGCCTGTTCTGGCGCGTGCCGCTGCCCGAGCCGGACGCGCCGCCGCCCCGCAAGGCCAAGCTGCGCAGGGTCGAGCTGTTCGCTGCCTGCATCCTGCTGGCCTACGGCATCGGCATGACCCTGGCCGCCGCCCCGCTGATGCGCCATACCGACGCCACCGCCGCCCAGCTGCTGCAGCCGGGCGAGTACGTGCAGCAGTTGCGCGCGACCACACCGGAGATCCGCCAGCCATGACCGCGCAACGTTCCCTGTTCCGCCGCCTGGTACCGTCGCCCGCACTGAGCATGATGGTGGTGGCGTTCTGGCTGCTGATGTCCGACAGCTTCAACCTTGGCCAGATCCTGCTGGGCCTTGTGCTGGGCGTGGTCGTGCCGCTGTTCGCCGCGCGCCTGGACCGCGAGTTCGCCCGCATCGGCACGTTGCGCCCGGTACCGAAGCTGCTGTGCGTCACCCTGTGGGACATCCTGATGTCCAACATCCGGGTGGCCCTGCAGGTGCTCGGCCCGGAGAAGAACATCCATCCGGGCTTCATCTGGCTGCCGCTGGACATCGCCAACATCCACGGCATCGCCGCGCTGACCAGCATGATCACCCTGACCCCGGGTACGGTGTCGGCGGCACTCAGCGACGACCGCAGGTTCCTGCTGGTGCACGTGCTGCACCTGGAGGATCCACAGGCGCTGATCGACACGATCAAGCAACGTTACGAAGCCCCGTTGATGGAGATCTTCCCATGACCGGTTTTGAAGTCATCCAGACCACCCTGGTGGTATGCATGCACGTGGTCGGACTGGCCATGCTGCTGGCGACCTGGCGCCTGCTGCGCGGCCCGAGCGTGCCTGACCGCATCCTCGCCCTGGACACACTTTCAGTGACTGCCATCGCCGAACTGATGCTGTTCGGCATGTACCTCAACTCGCCGATCTACTTCGAGGCCGCACTGGTGATCGCCATGCTCGGCTTCGGCAGCACCGTGGTGCTGAGCAAGTTCGTGCTGCGCCGGGACATCGTCGAATGATCACCGCGATCCAGATCGGCCTGTCGGTCCTGCTGCTGTTCGGCTGCTTCTTCATCCTGGTCGGTGCGCTGGGCCTGGTGAAGCTGTCGACCTTCTTCAAGCGGCTGCATGCGCCGACCAAGGCCAGCACGCTGGGCGTGGGCTGCGTGCTGGTGTGTTCGGTCTGCTACCACATCTTCCTCGGCCAGGATCCGCAGCCGCGCGAGCTGCTGATCACCGTCTTCCTGTTCATCACCGCGCCGATCAGCGCGCACATGATGGCCAAGGCCGCGTTGTCGCTGCTGATGGAAACCCGTCCTACCCTGCCCGGCAACGAACGGGCTGCCGAAGAGCAGCTGCCGCCGCCGGAGCCGGCGCGGAAAGAAGAGCAGAGCCCGACACGCTGATCACACGACTCCCCGCATCCACTCAGGGCGGGGATCTGCTGCCGAGCCGTGCATGGGCTCGGCGCTACAGTGCCGGTGCACCCACCAGCAGCAGTTCCAATACGAACCAGCCGACGAACGCCACCAGCAGGATCACGCCTTCGCCACGGCTGATCTTCAGGTCGCCACGCAGCATCGGATACAGCACCAGGGCAAAGGCCAGCAGCGCGGGCAGTTCCAGGCGCACGAACGATGCCGGCAGGGCCAGCGGCTGCAGCGCCGCCATCGCGCCGATCACCAGCAGCAGATTGACCGCGCTGGAGCCGAGCACGTGGCCCAGCACCATGTCGCCATGGCCACGCCGCGCGGCGGCGATGGCGGTGGCCACCTCCGGCAAGGCCGTGCCGATCGCAAGCGGCAGCAGGCCGACCAGCAGCGGCGTCCATTCAAGTGCGACGCCGAAGTCGGCCGCCGCGCCAACGACCAGCCGCGCCCCCCAGTAGAGGGCCACCACGGCCACCAGCACACGCAGCACATTCAACGGCAGGCTGGTGCGGCTCAGCGCCGATCGTGCGATGGCCGCCTGCACATCGGCGGTCTCACTGCGGCCACGGCGCATCAGCACGGCCTGCATGACGACGAAGCCGGCCAGCAGCACGACACCTTCCCAGCGCGCGAGGCGGCCATCCAGCCCGAACAGGATCAACAGAACGCCGGCCCCCAGCAGCGACCACCAGAGCACGGTCTGCAGGCGTGCGCGCAGCAGCAACGGGGCCGCGATCGCCGCGATCGCCAGGGTCAGGCCCAGGTTGGCGATGCTGCTGCCCACCGCGTTGCCCAGCGCCAGTTCCGGCTGGCCCACGGCCAGCGCGCGGGCGTTGACCACCAGCTCCGGCATCGACGTCGCCACGCCGAGCAGCAGCAGACCCGCCGTGAACGGGCGGGCACCGAAGCGCTGGGCCAGGCCGGAAACGGCCTTGACGATGGAGTCTCCGCCGAGCCCCAGCAGCAGCAGGCCAAGCAGAAACCAGGCGATGGCAATGGCGATCATCGAGCACTCCCCCAGCGGTCGTCGCGCGATTCTACGCTTGGCCCGGCCGCGAGGCTGGGCGCTGCATCAAGGATCAGCCACAACCTTCGGTGTAATCGACCTGCGGGGTCTGGCCGACCCGCCACGCGCTGACCCGGCCGTCGGGCCCCAGGGCGAAATCGATCACCGCCGCACCTTCCTGCGCCGGACGCACGCGCAGGTGCTGGGCCTTGTCGTCGTACTTGTCGGGACCGACATCGGCACGCTCCGGGTACAGCACCTGCAACTCGCCCAGGGTCATGCCGACCCTGCCGCCGCCCGGCGCGGTGATGGCGGCGCTGCGCACGTCATAGCGGACCAGCTTGCGGCCTTCGATCATCAGGCGTGGGTCATCAGCCTGCTGCGGACGCAGGAAATAGCAGTCCTCGTTGCCGTCGTCGGCCGGCAATGGCCTGCCTGCCGCATCGCTGCCCAGCCCCTGCAGCGGCGCGCCGAAGCCGCTGCGCACCTCGGCGATGCCCGCACCCAGCGCCACCCCGCCGAAACCGTCCAGGCGCGCGGGGCTGTCGGCGCGGGCATCGTTGGCCGGCCGTGACGCCAGGTCCGGATCGGCCGATTGCGCCGGGCCGGTGGCACTGGCGGTCTCGGCCGGCGAGTCGCTGCCGCTGCCGGCCGCTCCCTGTTTGTCCGAACCACCGCCACAGGCGGTCAGGGACAGCAGCATCAGGCCAGCCAATGGCAGCAGCTTCATCGGTATCGCTCCAGGAGGGATGGGCGGACGCTACCGCAGGCCGCGTGCAGGCGCTGCATTGTCATCGCTGTTTCATCGCCTTCGTTCAGGCTCGGCGTGCACCGTCCTGGCTGTCCCATCCATGCAACCGCGCAAGACCGATCTCGCCCGAACCGCGCTGCAGGCGCACCGCGCGCCGCTGGACATGCGCCAGCGCCGGCTGCTCATCCTGTGCGATGGCCAGCGCAGCGTCACCGAGCTGAGCGGGCTGATGGGCCAGGAGACGCCGGCCATGCTGATCCAGCTGATCCATGCCGGCTATCTGGAAACCGACGCCCCGCCTCCCGCGGCGGCGGCATCCGGGCGCACACCTGCCCGGCCGCAGGCACCCGCGCCTGCGGCCACGCCGATCGAACGGCGCCGCTCGCTGGTCGCCTCACGGATCTATCTGCTGGGCATCCTGGAGATGCAGCGGCATCCGCAGGCAGCGGCTCTGTTCCGCGACCTGCAGCAGGCACGTGCGCAGACCGATGTGCTGCAGGTGCTGCACTCGGCGTTGCAGGTACTGCCCGCGCTGACCTCCGAAGGCTACTGCGAACGCGTACGGCAGCGGCTGCTGGAAGTCCTGCCGCTGGAGCACTGCGACGCCTTCACCGATGCCGCATGAGGCTCATCGGAAGTTGTTGCGCAGCCCTGCCCAGCACTGCTGGTAATCGGCCTGCCGGTGCCCGGCATCAAGCGCCTGGGCGGTCGGGCGGATCACCGCGCGGGTCTCGAACATGAAGGCCATGGTGTCCTTGACCACGTCGGGCTTGGACAGATCGGCACTGGAGGCCCTGTCGAAGGTCGGTGCATCCGGTCCGTGGCCGCTCATGCAGTTGTGCAGGGAGGCGCCGCCCGGCACGAAGCCTTCGGCCTTGGCATCGTAGGCACCATGCACCAGGCCCATGAACTCGCTGGCGATGTTGCGGTGGAACCACGGTGGTCGGAAGGTGTTCTGCGCCACCAGCCAGCGCGGCGGGAAGATGGCGAAATCCATGTTGCTGGTCCCTGCTGTGTCGCTGGGCGAATGCAGTACCAGGAAGATCGACGGGTCCGGGTGGTCGTAGCTGATCGAACCGAGGGTGTTGAAGCGGCGCAGATCGTAGCGGTACGGCGCGTAATTGCCGTGCCAGGCGACCACGTCCAGCGGCGAATGGTCGATCGGCGCGCGCCACAGGCGTCCTTCGAACTTGGCGATCAGTTCGAACTCACCGTCGAGGTCCTCGAAGGCCGCATGCGGGGTTTCAAAGTCGCGCGGATTGGCCAGGCCGTTGGCGCCGATCGGCCCCAGATCGGGCAGCTTCAGCAGGGCGCCGTAGTTCTCGCAGATGTAGCCCCGGCTCGGGCCATCAGGCAGCTCGACGCGGAAGCGCACGCCACGCGGAATCACCGCGATCTGCTGCGGTTCGATCTCGATCACGCCAAGCTCGGTCAGCAGGCGCAGCCCACCCAGCTGGGGCACGATCAGCAGTTCGCCGTCGGCATCGTAGAAGTAGCGGCCAACCATGTCCCGGTTCGCGGCATACAGATGAATGCCGACGCCGGCGTGGGCATCCGGCGAACCATTGCCGCCCATGGTGTACAGCCCTTCGACGAAGTCGGTGGGCAGTTCCGGCAGCGGCAGCGGGCTCCAGCGCAGCTGGTTCGGCGAGGCCGGCTGCGAGCCGAAATCGCACTGCAGGCGCGATTGCGCGAACGGGGTGAACTCACCATGGCTCACCGCCGGGCGGATCCGGTACAGCCAGCTGCGCCGGTTGCTGCCGCGCGGCGCGGTGAAGGCGGTGCCGGACAGCTGCTCGGCATACAGGCCATGGGCCACCTTCTGCGGCGAGTTCTGCCCGACCGGCAGCGCGCCGGCCACGGCTTCGGTGGCGAATTCGTTGCCGAAACCGGACTGGTAGCCACGGGCGGTGATGGAGGTGGACATGGGGGCTCCTGGAACGGCAAGGCCGGAACGGAAAGCCGCCGGGCATGGCCCGGCGCTACCGCTGAGAGTGCAGGTCTGAAACGTTACAGCACGCCGCGGCGGATCTGGTCGCGCTCGATGCTCTCGAACAGCGCAGTGAAGTTGCCTTCGCCGAAACCTTCATTGCCCTTGCGCTGGATGATCTCGAAGAAGATCGGGCCGATGCAGTTCTGGGTGAAGATCTGCAGCAGCTTGCGCTGGTGGGTTTCCGGATCGGCGTCGATCAGGATCTTGTTCTTCGCCAGGCGCGGCACGTCCTCGCCATGGTTCGGCACGCGCTGGTCGATCACGTCGAAGTAGGTGTCCGGTGTGTCGAGGAAATCCACACCCTGCGCACGCATCGCCTCGACGGTCTCGTAGATGTTCTCGGTGAAGCAGGCGATGTGCTGGATGCCCTCGCCCTTGTAGGCGTCCAGGTATTCGTTGATCTGGCTCTTCGGATCGGACGATTCGTTGAGCGGAATGCGCACGATGCCGTCCGGCGCGGTCATGGCCTTGGACACCAGGCCGGTCTTCAGGCCCTTGATGTCGAAGTAGCGGATCTCGCGGAAGTTGAACAGCCGCTCGTAGTAGTCCGACCACTGCTGCATGTTGCCGAAGTACAGGTTGTGGGTCAGGTGGTCGATGAAGGTCAGGCCGAAGCCCACCGGATGCTGATCGACGCCGGCGATCGGCTCGTAGTCGCCGTCGTAGATGCTGCCGGCGCTGCCATAGCGGTCGACCAGGTACAGCATGCAGTCACCGATGCCCTTGATGATCGGCGCGCCGACCGCCTTGCTGTCCGGCTTGAAGCCGATGGCCTCGGCACCGTTGCCCAGCGCGGTCTGGTAGACCTCCTGGCCCGGCTTCTTGAAGCGGATGGCGAAGCCGCAGGCGCACGGACCATGCTTTTCGGCGAAGTCGGCAGCGAACGAATCCGGGTCTTCATTGACCAGGAAGTTGACGTCGCCCTGGCGATAGACGGTAATCGGACGCTGCTTGTGCCTGAGCACCGCCGTGAAGCCCATCCTGCGGAAGTAGTCGTGCAGCTCCTGGCCGCGGCCGGCCGGGGCAGCAAACTCGACGAACTCGAAACCATCGATGCCCATCGGGTTCTCGAAGGTGGTGACCTGCATGCCCGGATTGGGATGCGAGGAGGGCTGGACTGCGGTATTCATGGCGGGGCTCCGAATCGGTACCGCATCGGTACAAACCAGGTGCGGGCAGGTAACGACCCGGCGAGAATGCAGGGTCTGGACCCAACCCTTATAGTTACACTTGAAACCACCAGCAAGGTGCACCGCAACATGAGCCCCGCCGATCCCGCTTCGACACGCCTGCGTGCATCGCACGTCCTGCTCGACCTGGAACAGTTCCTGCCCTACCGGCTGAGCGTGCTGTCCAACCGGGTCAGCGGCAACATCGCCAAGCTGTACGGTGATCGCTACGGTCTGGCCATTCCGGAATGGCGGGTCATCACCATCCTGGCGCTGTATCCCGGGTCGTCGGCCAGCGAGGTCTCCGACCGCACGGCGATGGACAAGGTGGCGGTCAGCCGCGCGGTGGCGCGCCTGCTCGAGCGTGGCTTCATCAAGCGCGAGACCCATGGCGACGACCGTCGCCGCTCGGTCCTGGCCCTGTCGGCAGCGGGCTTCGAGGTGTACGAGACCATCGCGCCGCTGGTGATCGAGATCACCCGCAAGCTGATGTCGGTGCTGAGCGAGGAGGAGGAACAGCTGCTGGAGACGCTGATCCTGCGCCTGGCGGGCGATGGCCTGGAACGGATGGGCGAAGGCGTCTGAGGCGTGCCGCCGGGGCTCGGCCCCGGTCTCAGGACAGCACGGTTCAGCTCAGGTGCTTGCGCCGCGCATGGATCCACGGCACTGCGAGTGCACCGATCGCGCCACCGGCAAAGCCCAGCGACGCGGCAACCGTGGCCGCTTCGACCGCCCCCGGCAGAGCCAGCGCGGCAGCCACCAGCAGCAGCGACGGCACGCCGACGAAGGTGCCGAGGAAGAAATGCCAGCGCGGCGACCACGTGTTGAGCTGCAGCAGGCTGACCGGTTGCCATGCTTCGCCGGCTGCGTCTTCGGCCATCTTCGCCACCACCTTGCCCAGATCCACCTCGGGCAGCGCGCGTCCCTGGCGCGCGGTCGCCAGCGCCTCGGCAACGGCGTCCACGGGCGGGAACGCGGACGGCCATGGCACCGGTGCGGGCACCCCGTACGCCGTCAACAGCGGCACGCTCAGCCATGGCGCGACCAGTGGACGCATGCGACGGCGAGCGTGCACGCACCAGACCTGCGACTGGCCATGCGCGACCACGCTGTACAGCGCCAGCTCGGTGGCCGCCGGATAGCCCAGCATGGTCACCCGCGCGGCCAGGCTGTCCTGCCCCACGGCACGCAGGAAGCCCGCGCGGCTGCGCCCCTCCTGCATCCACGCCACGCCCAGCGCCCCGACCAGAAAGGCTTCGGCCACGTCCCTGCCGCCCGCAGTGGCGCGTTCGTCACTGGCCAGGTACCACGCCAGCGACTTCGGTTCGGCCACATCCGGCAGGCCCCAACGGCTGTCGTCGCCCAGCACATGACGCACCGGCAGGCGTGCGGCCGCGGTCTCGCCACGTTCTCCCGGCTGCAGGAACGGCAGCACGCCCTGGATGAAGGTGGACAGCTCGATGGCGCGTACGCCGTTGCCCTGCCATTCCGGCGGCAGCAGGCCGGCCAGCTGGCCCTGCGACGCCAGCGCATCGAGTCGCGATTTCTGTTCCACCAGCATCTGCACCGCGCCCTTCAGCACGACGTTGTCAGGCAGTGCGATCTGCGGCAGGCGATGGTGCGGCGGGGCCGCTTCGGGGGCACTGTCGCCGATGCCGACGTCATCCAGCAGTGCGTCCTGCGCCGGCAGGGTCACGCCCTCGCCAGCACCACCCTCGCCCAGGCTGCTGGCAGGATCGGGCAATCGTTCGGCGTGGTCGCTGTGCATGGGCGTTCCAGTAGGGTGCGTCGACGTCGGGTCGACCGGGAGCCTTGCCGGTAACGGCGTGCGTGCGATGAAATTGAGGCGGCGATGCTGGGAATGTGACGGCGCGCGCATCCGCCGGGCATGGCCCGGCGCTACCGATCAGGCGCCCACTGCTTGAGGAAGGCCATCACCTGCGCCGGCAGGTAGGTCTCGCCCCTGCGCATTGCCGCCGTTGCCTGCGGTGCCAGCAGGGTGCCGTCGGCATCGAGCACCAGCAGGTAGGGGTAGTCGCGGCCCATCTCCGGGAACTGGCCGAGGAAAGCGCTGTTGGGCTTCTCGTCGCTCTCGTTGACCTTCACCCACACGTAGTGGGCATCGCGGAAACGGCGCAGGTCGCCATCCCCCTCCACGATCTGGTCCAGCGCATGACAGCGGTCGCAGCCGGCGTTGCCGACCTCGAGGATGATGCGCTTCTTGCCACGCTGGGCTTCCACCTTGGCGGTGGCCAGATCGTCGGCGGGGTCGCGGGCCGGGTCGAACTGTGCACTGAGCCCGGCGATGGCGGCGATATCCGCCGCCACCGGGGTGTTGCCCGAGGCCACCGGTTCGCTGGGGTCAGCGACCGGTGGCTCGGTGGGACGGGTATCCAGTGGCTGCGTCGGCCCGGTGGCGGCGGGTGGCGGCGGTTGCGAACACGCGCCGATCAGCGCCGCACAGACCATCCCCATCGCACCACCGAGCTTCGTACGCATGCCAGCTACCCTCTCATCACTTGACGCCGTGCATCAGCTTGTTGATCAGCGGGGCGATCAGGAACAGCACCACGCCGGAACCGATCAGGGCCCAGAAGCCGAAGGTGTACCCCTTCAGTGCCGAATCGATCGTCATGCCGCCTTCACCACTGACGGCGCCGGCGAAGATGCCCGACAGGTTGTTGCCGATGCCGGTGGACAGGAACCAGCCACCCATGCCGAAGCCGACCAGGCGGACCGGGGCCAGCTTGGTCACCATCGACAGGCCGATCGGCGACAGGCACAGCTCACCGACGGACTGGATGACGTAGACCATGAACAGAGTCCAGAACGGGATCTTGCCGTCCACGACCATCTGCGACAGGGCAAACATCAGCAGGGCGAAGGCCGCGCCGTTGAACAACAGGCCCAGGCCGAACTTGCGCGGGATGGACGGATTGGCGCGACCCAGGGCCACCCAGATCCAGGCGATCAGCGGCGCCAGGGTGATGATGGCCACCGAGTTCACCGACTGGAACCACGCGGTCGGGAAGGTCCAGTTGCCGAAGTCACGGTTGACGATGTTCTCGGCCAGGAAGGTGAACGAGCTGCCGGCCTGTTCGAAGAACATCCAGAACATGACGTTGAACGCGAAGATGATCAGCATGGCGATCACGCGGTCGCGCTGCACCTTGCCCTCGCGGATGCCTTCGACCAGCAGCAGCACGGCCAGCGCAGCGAACATCACGCCCAGGATCCAGGCCAGCGCGGTGGCGCCGGTCGCCAGCAGGAAGTAGGCGACCGGGATGGCCACCAGCGCGCCCACCAGCACCATCACGATGCGACCGAAGCCTTCGGCACCGGCCGGCGGTGCGCCGATGCCCTTCAGGCCGGCCCGGCCGATGTAGAACCACACCAGCGAGATCAGCATGCCCACGCCGGAGGCGATGAACACGACCTTGTACGACGGCATTTCCGAAGTGCCGAACACCTTGCGGGCCAGGTACTCGGTCAGCACCGGGGCGATCATCGCGCCGATGTTGATGCCCATGTAGAAGATGGTGAAGCCCGAATCGCGGCGCTCGTCCTTCAGGCCATACAGCTTGCCGACCATGGTGGAGATGTTCGGCTTGAACAGGCCGTTGCCCACGATGATCGTGGCCAGGCCGAGCTTGAACAGATGCTCTTCCGGCAGCGAGATCATGAACAGGCCGGCCGCCATGATGATCGCGCCGGTCAGGATCGAGCGCTGGTAGCCCAGCACCCGGTCGGCCACGTAGCCGCCGAAGATCGCCGCCGCGTACACCAGCGCCAGGTAGGCACCGTAGATGCGGCTGGCATCGCCCTCGCCGGCGGCGTTGCCGTTGTAGAACTGGGCGACGATGTACAGCACCAAGGCCCAGCGGATGCCGTAGAACGCAAAGCGTTCCCAGAACTCGGTCATGAACAGCATCCACAGCGGGCGCGGGTGGCCCAGCGTGGTCTTGAAGTCCGGCAGCGCCGGCTCCGGGGTGTTCGCAGTGGCGTTTACGCTCATGCGGGATTCCTGGTTCGGTGGATGACGAGCACGTCCGATGTGCAATGGAGCAACGCGCGAGGATCACCGACTTGTGGCGTTCACGTCAAATACACGCCGTTTGAGGCAGGTGCCCGCCTGCTCGCTGAACTTGCATCTGAAACGATCCAGCCGCCGGCCGGGATCCGGATGAATGGGGATCAGCCCAGCTCCGGCGGGGGCGCGGCCTGCAGCGTGGTCCGCACCTGGAACAGCTCGGGGAAGAAGGTCAGCTCCAGCGCCTGGCGCAGGAAGCCGACCCCGGACGAGCCTCCGGTACCACGCTTGAAGCCGATCACCCGCATCACCGTACGCATGTGGCGGAACCGCCAGAGCTGGAAGGCCGTCTCCAGGTCCACCAGGTCCTCGCACAGCGAATACTCGCGCCAGTAGCGGTCGGTGTCCTGGTAGATGCGCTCGAAGACCGGCTGCAGGGCGTCGTCGGCCACATGCGGCTGGGTCCAGTCGTGGGTCTCGTACATCGCCGGCACGGCGTGGCCGAAGCGGGCCAGGTACTTCAGGAATTCCTCGTACAGGCTGGGTGCCTCCAGCACGCTCCGCAGCTGCGCCTGCCCGGCCGGATCATGCTCGAACACCTGCAGCATCTGCGCGTTCTTGTTGCCCAGCAGGAACTCGATGTAGCGGTACTGCAGCGACTGGAAGCCCGAGGAAGGCCCCAGCACGTCGCGGAAGCCCATGTACTCGGACGGGGTCAGGGTTTCCAGCACCGACCACTGCTCGGTGAGCTGGCGCAGCACCTGCTTGCTGCGGGCCAGCACCTTGCGGCACTGCCAGACTTCATCGCGCTGCAGGAAGCCGATGGCCGCGCCAAGCTCGTGCCCCAGCAGCTTCAACCACAGCTCCGACGTCTGGTGCTGGATGATGAAGAGCATCTCGTCATGGTGCGGCGGGTTGGACAGCGGCTGCTGGGCACTGAGCAGCTGGTCCAGCCGCAGGTAGCCGCCGTAGGTCAGCCGGCCGTGCAGGTCGGTGTGGATGCCGGCTTCGAGATCGCGTTGGTTGTTGTCGACGGACATGGGCGGGACCAGATCGGGGGCGGCAAGGGTAGCGCGTTGCCGCCGCGCTGGCAGCCGGAGGATCCATACCGGGCCGTGCGGTGGGCCGTGGATCACCCGGCGATGGCGCGCCCGCGCGTGGAACCGTTTGCGACGTTGCACCGGCAGTCAGCCGGAGGCGTATTCTGATGCTATGCAGCAACGACTGAATACGTTGTTGTTATTGGCCCTCCACCCGCCGGCAGGGGTACAACGGGGAATCGCCGTGTTGCGCCGCAGGAAGGCTATTTCGTACGCGTTCCTTAACATGGCGATTCATATCATTTGTAACTTCTCTGTCGAAGGTGCAGTACGCGATGACGGTTGCCGCTGAATTCAAGATCGAATACCTGCAGTATCTGGATGCGGACGGCACGCTCGTCCGCGACGACCTGCCCGAATCCCTGAAGGATCCGCGCGTCCTGGTGCCGCTGTTCAAGCAGATGCTGTACGTACGCACGTTCGACAGCAAATCCATCGCCCTGCAGCGCACCGGCAAGCTGGGTACCTATGCCGCCTGCCTGGGTCATGAGGCGGCGCACGTGGGCATCGGCGCCGGCATGCGCGAAGGCGACGTGCTCGGCCCGAGCTACCGCGAGTACGGCGCGATGTTCATGCGTGGCGTGCGCCCGTACGACGTGCTGATGTACTGGGGCGGCGACGAGCGCGGCAACGACTTCACCGGCAATGCGGTGAAGGACTTCCCGTTCTGCGTGCCGATTTCCACGCAGTGCCTGCACGCTGCGGGCGCCGCGCTGAAGTTCAAGCTCAACAACGAGCAGCAGGTCGCGGTGGCGGTGTGTGGCGATGGCGGCAGCTCGAAGACCGACTTCTATGCCGCACTGAACTCTGCCGGTGCCTACAAGCTGCCGCTGATCCTGTGCATCGTCAACAACGGCTGGGCCATCTCGGTGCCGCGCTCGGCGCAGACCGGCGCCGAAACGCTGGCACAGAAGGGCCTGGCTGGCGGCCTGCACTGCCTGCAGGTGGACGGCAACGATCTGATCGCGGTGCTGGCGGCGATGGAACAGGCGCGCGAGCGCGGCCTCGCCGGCGAAGGCGGCACCGTGCTGGAACTGATGACCTACCGCCTGTCCGACCACACCACCGCCGACGACGCGCGCCGCTACCGCGACGACGCCGAAGTGAAGGATGCCTGGACCCGTGAGCCGATGCTGCGCCTGCGCAAGTACCTCACCGCCCAGGGCGTGTGGAGCGAGGATGAAGAAAAGGCCTGGGTGGAGCAGTGCGGCGCCAGGGTCGACGAGGAAGTGAACCAGTACCTCAATACCCCGGTGCAGCCGGTCGAGGCGATGTTCGACTACCTGTATGCCGATCCGCCGCCGGATCTTCTGGCCCAGCGCGCGGCCGCCATTGCCCTGGAGCAGCGCCATGGATGACATCAAGACGGGCGCTTCCGCTTCCCAGGCCAATGCCGCCGACAGCGCTGCTGTCGCTGGTGGAGACATCGCAATGACCGCTACCCCCATCACCCTGATCGAAGCCATCACCCAGGCGCTGGCCTGGGAGCTGGAACACGACCCGTCGGTGCTGGTGCTGGGCGAGGACGTGGGCGTCAACGGCGGCGTGTTCCGCGCCACCGCCGGCCTGCAGCAGCGCTTCGGTGCGCAGCGCATCCTCGACACCCCGCTGGATGAAACGACCATCGCCGGCCTCACCGTCGGCCTGGCCGCGCAGGGCATGAAGCCGGTGGCCGAAGCCCAGTTCGATGGCTTCGTCTACCCGATGGTCGACCACATCATCTGCCACGCCGCGCGCCTGCGCACCCGTACCCGTGGCCGCCTGCACTGCCCGATGGTGCTGCGCGTGCCGTGGGGCGGTGGCATCCGTGCGCCGGAACACCACAGCGAAGCCAACGAATCGATCTTCACCAACGTGCCGGGCCTGCGCGTGGTGCTGCCGTCCAGCCCGCAGCGCGCCTATGGCCTGCTGCTGGCCGCCATGCGCGATCCCGATCCGGTGATCTACATGGAGCCCAAGCGCATCTACCGCCAGTACAAGGAAGTGGTCGTCAACGACGGCGAAGCCCTGCCGCTGGACGTGTGCTTCGTGCTGCGCGACGGCACCGACGTGACCCTGGTCGCCTGGGGTGCGCAGGTGAAGGAAGCGCTGGAAGCGGCCGACAAGCTGGCTGGCGAGGGCATCAGTGCCGAAGTCATCGACGTGGCCACGCTGCGTCCGCTGGACTTCGCCACCATCGCCGAGTCGGTGTCCAAGACCGGCCGCTGCGTGATCGTGCAGGAGGCCCCGAAGACCGCGGGCTTCGGTGCGGAAATCGCCGCGCGTCTGGCCGAGGAATCGATGTACGACCTGCTGGCCCCGGTCGAGCGCGTTACCGGCTACGACACCCACATTCCGCTGTTCCGCCTGGAGATGAAGTACCTGCCGAGCGTGGACCGGATCGTGACCGCGGCCAAGCGCGCGGTGGCGGCAGGCTGACATGCGGGCCCGCCTCCTTGGGGCTTACCGCAGCCAGTATCCCAACCCGCTCCGGTTCCGCACCGGCCAGATCGTCGAAGTAGGCGTACGTGACGAGGAATGGCCGGCGTTTGCCTGGGTACGCACCAGCGATGGACGCGCCGGCTGGGCGCCCGTCGCCTGGCTGCAACTGCTGGACGACGGTCGCGCCGAAGCCCTGCGCGATTACGACGCCCGCGAGCTGGATGTGGAAAGCGGCGAGATGGTCAAGCTGCATCACGAACATGGCGGATGGTGGTGGTCCGAGCGCGCCAATGGTGCGACGGGCTGGCTGCCGGCCCGCGAACTGGAACTGCTGGAAGAGAACTGCAAATGAGCCAGACCAAGAATTTCAACCTGCCCGACCTGGGCGAAGGCCTGCCGGACGCGACCATCGTCGAGTGGTTCGTGAAGGAAGGCGATGTGATCAAGCTGGACGAGCCGCTGGTGTCGATGGAGACCGCCAAGGCCGTGGTGGAAGTGCCGTCGCCGGTCTCCGGCAAGGTGCTGAAGCTGTCCGGTGCGGCCGGTGACATCATTCCGACCGGCTCGGTGCTGGCCAGCTTCGAGATCGACCCGAACCTGCCGCAGCGTGCCGATGGCCAGGACACCGGCCACAGCCACGGCCATGCGCCGGCACCGGCTGCGGCCGCAGCACCGACCCCGCCGCCGCTGCCGACTCCGGCACCGGCCGCCGCCGAGGACGCCAAGGCCGAGCGCGATGACGCCGGCACGGTGGTCGGCGCGATGCAGAGCTCCAATGCCGTGCACACCGAACAGGCGCTGGCCGTCGGTGGCGTCAAGGCCGTACCGGCGGTGCGTGCGATGGCCCGCAAGCTGGGCGTGGACCTGAGCCGCGTGCGCGCCACCGGCAGCGATGGCGCGGTGACCATGGCCGACGTCAAGCAGGCCGCCGCCAACGGCACCGCCAAGCTCGGCGCCGCGCCGGCCCCGGCTGCCGCTGCGGCCTATGCCGCGCCGGCCCCGGCGCAGGTGTCTGCACCGGTACAGAACGAAACCCGCACCCCCTTGTCTGCGGCAGGCAAGCCGATGCGCACGCAACCGCCGGGCGTGGTCGCCAAGGGCCAGCCGGAACCGCTGAAGGGCGTGCGCCGCAACATGGCGCGGGTGATGGCCGATGCGCACAGCAAGGTTGTACCGACCACGCTCAACGACGACGCCGACATCCATGCCTGGCTGCCCGGCAACGACGTCACCGCCCGCCTGGTGCGTGCCATCGTGGTTGCCGCGCAGAAGGTGCCGGCGATGAACGCCTGGTTCGATGGCGAAGCGCTGACCCGCACCCTGCACGCGCAGGTGGACATCGGCATCGCCGTGGACACCGATGACGGCCTGTTCGTGCCGGCCCTGCGCAACGCCGACATGCTGGACGCCCGTGGCATCCGCGAAGGCGTGAACCGCCTGCGCGAGCAGGTGGAAGCGCGCTCTATCGCGGCCTCGGAACTGAGTGGCTACACCATCTCGCTGTCCAACTTCGGCATGTTCGCCGGCCGCTACGCGACCCCGGTCGTGGTGCCGCCGTGCGTGGCCATCGTCGGTGCCGGCCGTGCCCGCCATCAGATGACCCCGGTGATGGGCGGCGTGGAAGCGCACAAGGTCATCCCGCTGTCGGTCACATTCGACCACCGCGCAGCCACCGGCGGCGAAGCTGCCCGCTTCCTGCGCGCGATGATGGACGACCTGGCCCTGGCCAGCTGATCGACGACCATCTCTGAAACACAAGAAGCGCCGGGCAGTGCCCGGCGTTTTTTGTGCGCGCTCTACGGTAGAGCCAAGCCCATGCTCGGCAGCTTCTTGCTGGTCAACCGAAGGTGGGCGGAACCACATCCGGGAAAAGGGGAACCGGCAGGTACCGGCTCCCCTCATTTCAACCGCGCGCGGGCAGGCCCTCGGCGCGGCTGTACACACGCAGGCGGTGACCATCCGGATCAACACCCACGAAGGTATGCCCGAATTCCAGGGTGACCGGGGCCTGCACGATCTGCACGCCGAGTGCGCGCCACGCGTCGTGCATCTGCTGCACAGCCTCCGGGTTGGCAACCACCATCGCCAGTTCCGCGGCGCCGGCCTGCGTGGACACCGGTGGCTGCACGTCATCGCGCTGCCACAGGCCGAGCGCGGCGCCGTCGCCAAGCAGGAACAGGGCAAAGCCGGGCGACTGCTCGATGGGGGGTGTGCCGAGGATGCCGCTGTAGAAGGTGGCGCTGGCGGCGACATCGCTTGCGTACTGCAGCAGGGTGCTGGGCCTGAACATGGGGACGCTCCGTTGTTGGGAGCCTTCATGGTGGTACCGCCCTGCTGACAGATTCTGTCAGCAGCATCGCGATTGTTCGCCCGCTGTTCGCCAAGCTCGAAGGCCGTCGAGCAAGCCCGGCACTACGAACGATCCAACCAGTCCGGTGCGATGCCCTGGGCCTTCTGCCAGCGCCGCAGCAGGATCGCGCGTGGCACGTGATAGCGATCCTCCAGCGCGCGCACCTGCCGGATGCGGTCCAGCCGGAAGTGGCGGAAGTCTTCGCGGCTCTCGCACCACGCCGCCAGCATCGGAACTTCGTCGAAGTAGCCCAGCGCGAAGGGCCAGACGATGCGCTCGCTGCGCTGGCCGTGCGCATCTTCGTAGCCGAACTTCAGGCGCTGCTGTGCGCTTACGGCTTCGCGCACCGCCTGGAGCCGGGCCGCCGGCACCTTGGCCGCTGTTCGTGAAGGGCCCACGCGCAGACCGCTGTCACGCAGTGCCTCGCGGCGGGCGGCGGGCAACACATGCGCGATGCGCGCCAACGCATCACGGGCAGCCTCGGCCAGCGCCGGCTCGGTGCGGGCCGCCACCCAGCGCAGGCCCAGCACCAGCGCGTCGATCTCGGCCGGTGGCAGGGTCATCGGCGGCAGCGTGTCGCTCGGCGCGAGCTGGTAGCCGACGCCGGCCTCGCCGCGCAGGTCAGCGCCCTGCCCGCGCAGCGTCTCGATGTCGCGGTACAGCGTACGCAGGCTGATACCCAGCGCATCGGCCAGCACCTGTCCGGCCACCGGCCGTCGATGGCGGCGCAGCAGCTGCAGCAGCTGGGTCAGGCGCAGCGCACGCGACATCAGCCGACCAGTGCGCTTGATGTCACCACGTGCTCACCCGGTTGCGGGGCCAGCGCGGCTCCGGTCAGTGCCTTGGCGATCTCGGCGGCTGGATTGATCCGCCATGCCCGCGGCAGTGCCGGCCCCAAGGCACCGAGCACCGCCAGTGCGAAACGCTCGCCACGACGGACCTCGGTGCGCTCGCCGCCGATCAGTCCAGGCCGCACCAGGGTCAGCGAGGCGAAGCCCAGCGCGCGCAGGTCACGCTCCAGCTCGCCCTTCACCCGGCTATAGAAGATCGACGACTGCGGGTTGGCACCGGCGGCGGAATTCAATACATAGGTCTTCGCGCCCTGTGCCTGTGCGAGGCGGGCGAACGCCAGCGGATAGTCATGGTCGATGCGGTGGAAGGCCGCGCGGCTGCCGGCCTGGGCGATGGTGCTGCCCAGTGCGCAGATGACCGCGTCCACGCGCGCCCACTCAGGCGAGGCCGGCAGCGCGTCAAAGGCCAGCACCGGGTTCTCCAGCTTCCCATGGGTCAACGCCAGCGGACGCCGGGTGGGCGCGATCACGGCGCTGCAGCGCGGGTCGTCCAGCAGCCCGGGCAGTGTCAGCCCGCCGACCAGGCCGGTCGCCCCCAGCAACATCACGCGCATCACCACCTCCCGTGCGGCATCCTGTCGCCCATCCTAGCCGTTCAAGCCATCGGCAGCCGCGCCGATATGCTGGAACCAGACCCTGCCAGCCCCAGGATTCGCTCCATGACGGACCACCCCGATCCGCGCCCCGCCCCCGGCACCGCCCTCGGTCCGCCGGCACGCGTGCGCGCGGTTGCCGACGCGGGTGAGGGCGAGCGCGTGGTCCTGCAGGGCGGCAGCAGCGCAAGCCTGCAACGGCTCTTTGCCGGTGCCGATGCGCCGGAGCCGCTGCTGGCCGCGTTCGCCAATGGCATGGCGACGCTGCCGGGCGAACTGGGCGACATGGGTGATCGCCTGCAGTCCGCGCAGGCCAGCGCCGACTGGCCACGCTACGGGCGGGCGATGCGGCAACTGATCGACAAGTACATCCGCACCATCGACCAGCATTCACCGGATGGGCAGCCCGACAGCCTGCGCCTGTCCGAACAGCTGCGCCTGCTGCTGGGCGGCGCGGTAGTGGCGCTGCTGCAGCACGACCCGGACCTGCGCGAGCAGGCGCAGGCGCTGTCCCTTCGCCTGCGCCACTGGCAGCCGGGCAGCGCCCTGGAGCCGATCGAGCAGGGTGTGCGCGAGCTCGGCCATCAGATCGGCGTGCGTGCCGGCAGCTGGCAGGAACAGCAGGCGCTGCTGCTGGAGCTGTTCGCACTGCTGCTGGAGAATGTGAGCGAACTGCTGGACGATCGCAGCTGGCTGCAGGGCCAGATCGCGGCGGTGCGGCAACTGCTGTCCGGCCCGCTGCAGGCTGAGGCGGTTGAACGAACGCGTGCCGAGCTGCGCGAGGTGATCTACCGGCAGGGCCTGCTGCGCCAGGGCATCGACGACTCCAAGGCGGCGATGCGCGGACTGATGGGGGATTTCATCGAACGCATGGATGGCATGGCCACCAGCACCGGTGAATACCATGACCGTATCGGCAGCTACGCACTGCAGCTGCGCGAGGCGCGCAGCATCGCCGATCTGAACCAGCTGCTGCAGGAGGTGATGCGCGATACCGGCAAAGTGCAGCAGCAGGCCGCGCAGGCACGCGACCACCTGGCCGCCGCACGGCTGGATGTGGAGCGCGCTGAACAACGCATCGCCGAGCTGGAACAGGAACTGCGCATGGCCGGCGACCTCGCGCGCATCGATCCGCTGACCCAGGCACTGAACCGCCGGGGCCTGGACGAACTGCTGCAGCGCGAGCTGGCGCGCGCCGAACGCAACAACACGCCGCTGGGCGTGGCGGTGATCGATCTGGATGACTTCCACCAGACCAACAACGCGCATGGTCACGCCGGCGGTGACGCGCTGCTGCAGCACATGGTGGCGGTGTGCAGGCTGCTGCTGCGCGCCACCGATGGCATCGCGCGGCTGGGCGGCGACGAGTTCGTGCTGGTGCTGCCGGAGACCCCCGGTGCGGACAGCATGGCCACCGTGCAGCGCCTGCAGCGCTCACTGGCGCATCGGGTACTGACCGTGCAGGACCGGCGCGTGCCGGTGCATTTCAGTGCCGGACTGGCGCAATGGCAGCCCGGCGATGACAGCGAGGCGCTGCTGCGACGGGCCGACGAGGCGCTGTACGCGGCCAAGCGGCAGGGCAAGAACCGCGTGCAGGCGGGCTGAAGCGCTCCGCCGGGCATGGCCCGGCGCTACCGCCGCCCGTCCGGCGACGCGGCTACTTCCCGCGCAGCTTCTGGATGCCGGTCACCGCCGCCAGCACGATGGCGCCAGCGACGATACCCACCACCATGTTGGCAACCGCGCCGATCAGCCAGCCCCACTGGCCCTGGCCACCGAGCGCCTGCACCGCGTGGTGCAGCGCCGGCACGTTGTGCACCAGAATGCCGCCGCCGACCAGAAACATGGCCACGGTGCCGGCGATCGACAGGAACTTCATCAACCACGGCGCCGATGCGACCAGGCCGCGTCCGAACGCTGCGACCGCTCCGCCCTTGCGCGAGAGGTACAGGCCCGCGTCGTCCAGCTTGACGATGCCGGCAACCAGTCCGTAGACGAACACCGTCATCGCCAATGCGACCACCACCAGGGTGAGCACCTGCTGGGAGAACGAGGCGGCGGCAACCACGCCCAGTGTCAGGACGATGATCTCGGCAGAGAGGATGAAGTCGGTACGGATCGCACCTTTCACCTTGTCCTTCTCCCACGCCACCATGTCCACCTGCGCATCGGCCAGCGCCCTGCGCCGCTCGGCCTGGTGCTCGGCGTCCTCGTCCGCCGAATGCAGGAAACGGTGCGCCAGCTTTTCCACCCCCTCGAAGCAAAGGAATGCGCCACCGATCATCATCAAGGGCACGATCAGCGGCACGTTCCAGCCACGACCATGCAGCCAGGCTTCCAGGGCGCTGATCGCCAGCGCGGCCGGAACCAGGATCACCTTGTTGAGCAGCGAGCCTTTGGCCACCGCCCAGACCACAGGCAGTTCACGGTTGGCAGAAACACCGGTTACCTGCTGCGCGTTCAGCGCCAGGTCGTCGCCAAGCACACCGGCCGTCTTCTTCGCGGCCACCTTGGTCAGGATCGAGACGTCATCGAGCAGCGTCGCGATATCGTCGAGCAGGGCAAACAGGCTGGCACCGGCCATGGGGGTTCCAGGAGGGAGGATGGACGGATTCTGACCGATCCAACGGCCCGGGAGGAAGTGGATTCACCGCGTGCCTACCCTGCCCCGGCCAGACTGGCGAGGTGATCCCGTTCCGCCGGGCATGGCCCGGCACTACCGGTCGTTGTCCACAAGGAGTGCCGTTTGAACAATCCGCCCACCGCCACTGGCAATCCACCGCTGGTAAAAGGCATGAGCCGACGCAGCCAGATCCTGCGCCTGCTGATGCGCTACCGTCATTCGGGGGTGTTCTCCGGCATGAACCTGGACGCAGCCGGCAGCCAGGCCGAGGTACCGGCCGACGGCAATCCCGAGCAGTTCGTCAGTGACCTGGAAGCGCTGGGGCCGACGTTCGTCAAGCTGGGCCAGATGCTGTCCACACGTCCAGACATGGTGCCGGTGGAGTTCGCCACGGCACTGGAGCGCATGCAGGAGAAGGTGGCCGAGATTCCGGTCGAACGCATCCATGCCATCGTCGAGCAGGAGCTGGGGGCACCGGTGAGCAAGCTGTTCGCGGCCTTCGACCCCGAGCCGCTGGGCTGCGCCTCGATCGCCCAGGTCCATCGTGCGGTGATGCATGACGGCCGGCAGGTCGCGGTGAAGGTGCAGAAGCCGGAGGTCGCCGCGCAGCTGCGTTCGGACCTGGAAGCGTTGCGCAGCTTCGCTCTGGCCGCCGATCACCTGACCCAGGTCGGCCGCCGGGTGCGCCTGCGCGACTGGCTCAACGAGTTCGCCAAGACCCTGATGCAGGAGCTGGATTACCACGCCGAGGCCGAGAACCTGGCCCGCTTCGGCCGCCATCTGCGGCCCTTCCGGCGCCTGTGGGTCCCGCAGCCGATCTGGGATTACAGCAGCCAGCGCGTGCTGACCATGGAACTGGCCACCGGCGTACGCGTGGACGCGATACCCGGCGTACGCCGTACCGAGCAGTCGATGGACCCGTTGGCAGCCGCGCTGATCCGGGGCTACCTGGACCAGATCTTCGTGCATGGCGAGATCCACGCCGATCCCCATCCGGGCAACCTGCGGGTGATGCCCGATGGTCGCCTCGCCATCTTCGATCTGGGCATGGTCGCGCACATGCCACCGCGGCTGCGCGAGCGCCTGCTGAAGATCCTGTTCGCCGCCGTCGATGGCCGCGGCGAAGAAGTGGCGGACGATCTGATCAGCATCAGCACCCGGCTGGAAGCCTTCGACGAGGAGCGTTACCTGCGCGAGACCGGCCAGTTGATCGCGCGCTATGCCGCCAGCGGCAACTTCTCCGAGGGACGCGTGGTGCTGGACATGGTGCGCATCGCCACGGCCTGTGGATTGCGTACGCCGCCGGAACTGAGCCTGCTGGGCAAGGCGCTGCTGAACCTGGAGACGGTCTGCCGCCTGCTCGCGCCCGAACTGGACACGCGCCGCATCGTCGAGCGCCAGCTGCAGCATGTGATGCGCGCGCGCCTGAAGAAGTCGCTGTCGGCCGCCAACCTCGCCAGCGAGGCAATGGAGCTGCAGCAGCTGCTGCGCGATGGGCCGCGCAAGCTGTCGGACATCATGGCCCTGCTGGCCGAGAACCGCCTGCAGATGAAGGTGACCGGGCTGGAGGAATCACGGCTGATGGAGAACCTGCAGAAGATCGCCAACCGCGTGGCGGCGGGCATCATCAGCGCAGCGCTGATTCTCGCCGCATCGCTGATGATGAAGCTCGATACCGGCTGGCATGTGTTCGGTTACCCGGCGATCGCGCTGGTGCTGATGCTGATCGGCGTGGCGTTGGGGCTGGGCATCGTCACCAGCGCGCTGTTGTTCGATCGGCGCGCGCGGGCACGCGAGGAACGCGGCCATCGATGAGCGGAGTGCGTGGTGCGCGATATGTGCACCTGCGCCATACGTCCATCTCCGAAGTGCCGCATTCATGCGGTTCTTAATGCAATCCAACGCGCATTTTCACGCTCGTTTTACTTGATCGCGCTGTTACCGCACGCGGTCGATCAACAAACATTTCAGTCAGGTTCGTGCATGCACTATCGGGTCATCGGCCTGTCATGCACACATGCTAGCGGCAGCGCCGGTCGGATGGACACGCGTCGGTACGACGTCCATCGCACCACCCCGTTCACTGCCGAAGCCGCCTATGCTCTGGATCCTTCTGCTGTCGTTGTTGCTGCTGGTCTGGCTGTTCCTCGCTTCCGACAAATGGATGTGGTGGAAGGCCGGTTCGTTCTCACTGCTGTTGCTGGCGCTCAGCACGTGGTGGCTGATCGACAAGCTCTCCGGTGACGGACTCAACGCCGCCACGCTGTACCACCTGGGTGCGGACATGGAGGGTGCCGGCGTCGCCGACTTCAAGGGCTACATCGCCGGCTTCATCGTGCTGGCCCTGGTTTCGCTGCTACCGCTGTTCGCCACGCGGGTCCGCCGCTGGCATCGGCCCGGACGGGGTGCGGCCTGGTTCGCCGGCTTCGCCGTCGCATGGGTGGTCACGCTCATGGTCAGTCCGCTGGCGCGCGACGGCCAGCGTCTTTACCAGCAGCTGCGACCGGTTGATTTCGCGCGCATCGCGCCGGAATACCAGGTGCCTACCCAGCCGTTGCAGCGGCCGCGCAACATCGTCTGGATCTACGGCGAAAGTCTTGAACGCACTTATCTGGACGAGAACGTGTTTCCCGGGTTGATGCCCAATCTCAATCGTCTGGCCGCCAGGTCGTTGGATGTGCGCGGCCTGGCATCGGCCGAAGGCAGTGGCTGGACCATCGCCGGGCTGGTGGCATCGATGTGCGGCGTGCCGCTGACCACCTCGCAGGGCGATGAGAACAGCATGGACCGGATGGGCAGCTTCCTGCCCAAGGCCGTGTGCCTGGGCGACTACCTGAAGCAGCAGGGCTACACCAACCATTATCTGGGCGGCGCCAACGGCCAGTTCGCCGGCAAGGGCCAGTTCCTGGCCAGCCACGGCTTCGACGAAGTACATGATCTGGCGTGGTTCAAGCAGCAGAAGAAGATCGGGCGCATTCACTACTCTGCTTGGGGCGTACACGATGACGTGCTGCTGGACACCGCCTACCAGCGCTTCGAGCAGCTCTCGCGCGCCGGCGCACCGTTCATGCTGACCACGCTGACCATGGATACGCACCATCCCGCAGGCCACCTGCCGGTGTCGTGCAAGGGCGAACGCTACCAGAGCCAGTACGGCAACATCGGCCTGCTCAACGCGCTCAAATGCACCGACCGCCTGATCTCGCAGCTGGTCCAGCGCATCCAGGCCAGTCCGTACGGCAAGGACACGCTGATCGTGATCGCCTCGGACCATCTGGCGATGCCCAACGATCTCAGTCACGTGCTGGCCAGGCAGAAGCGCGAGAACCTGCTGCTGTTCCTCGGTGATGGCGTGGCGCCGCGCCAGCTGGCGGCGGAGAACGGCTCGACGCTGGACTCCGGCGCCACCCTGCTGGGCCTGCTCGATCCGGGCCTGCGCACGATGGGCTTCGGCCGCTCGCTGCTGGACGAAACGCGTGCCCCCAGTGCCAGCGTCGCGGCGCGTCGCGATGGCGGCCGCGATTACCCGCAGTACCTGGCATTCGCCCGGTCCCTGTGGCTGGGCGAGCCGACCCGCGAACTGAGGATCGACAACGACGACCAGGTGGTGGTGGGCATGCAGCACGTGCAGCCGCCGGTCCTGCTGGAGTACGACAAGGACTGGAGCCTGAAGTCGGTGTATCTGGAGAACACGTCCCGCCAGTTCGACGATGCCGATCCGGACAACACCCTGGCCTATGTGGATCGCTGCACCGCATTCGAGGATGGGTCGGCCGACGGCGACTGGTGCGCCTTGCTGGTGAACCGCGACAACGGCATCAAGCTGTACCGCGACGACGACCTGCGTGGTGGCATCGCGGTGGACGCGCCGCTGGATGCGTTCCAGGGACCACGCCCGAGCGTGCGCCAGGCCCACATGATCACCCAGAAGGGCCGCCGCACCCGCGCCGGCCAGTACATGCTGCAGCTGGTGGCAAGCACGCGCCCGGATCGCGGTTTCTGGATCGAGGCCGTGTCATCGCAGCGCAAGGTGGTGCTGGCCCAGCAGTGGGTCCAGCCTGATGCCGACGGCAAGATCAATGTGTCCTTCGGACTGGATCATGAAGTGGACGATCTGGAGATCCGCGCCTGGTTGAATCACGCCGAGAAGCTGGCCGTGGATACCTTCGCGCTGGTGCCTTCGCGCAGCCGACCGCGGGGATAGGGTTTTCTGCAGGGCTGCGCCCTGCACCTGCTGCAAGCTGGAGCAAAGGCAACAGCAACAGCAACAGCAACAGCGTGCATTCCGTGGGATGGCGGGGCGGTGTAGGTTGGCAGGACACGCCGTAAACCCATCCATGGGGGCTCGATGGCGCCATCCATGGCGCCAACGGTCCTGCCAACCCACACCGCCCTACCTCTGACGGTTTCCGGCAGCCGTAGGCAGGTGGCGACCTTGGTCGACACTTCTGTCAGATATCGAAATCAATCTGGGGTCAGATCCGGTTTCTGCGGAAGAAAACGGATCTGACCCCAAAAGCAATTCCAGCAGATCGCGGAAATCTGTCGAAGGCGGGGTGGGTCCGGTTGCGGGGGCGTGAGCCGCACGGATGCGGCGACCGAGCTTACATGGACGTACTTGCAGCGGCCCCCGCAACCGGACCCACCCCGCCATCCCATGGAATGCTTGGTGTTGCTGTTGCTGTTGCTCCGGCCTCGGCAGGTGCAGGGCGCAGCCCTGCCGGGAATCCCCTACTCCTGGGGGTCGCGGGTGATGTGGATGTCCGTTGGCGTGGACAGCGGAATGTTCCGCTCCGCCAGGATCTGCAACAGACTGAAATACAGATCGCTGCGGGTGCCGTACACCTGCCGTGGGCTGGCCACGTAGGCGAAGCTGTTGATGGTGATCTGGCCGCCGGCAATGCCGTCGATGTACACCGTCGGCGCGGGCGTCTGCAGCACGCTGGTGTGCGCGCCATAGGCATCCAGCATGGCCTGCCGCAGGCCGGCGACGTCGGTGCTGGTCGGTACCGCGAACTGGATCTGGATGCGGCCCTGGTTGTTGCCCATCGTCATGTTGCGGATGGTCTTGGTGATCAGCTCCGAGTTGGGCACGATCAACGTGGACTTGTCGCCCACCTGGATCTCGGTCGAGCGCACATTGATGCGGCGGATGTCGCCTTCCTGGTCACCCAGCTTCACCCAGTCACCGATCTTCACCGGTCGCTCGGCCAACAGGATCAGGCCGGAAACAAAATTCTGGGTGATCGCCTGCAGGCCGAAACCAATACCCACCGACAACGCACTGACCAGCAGCGCCAGCTTCTGCAGGTTCAGGCCCATCACCGTCAGGGCCCACAGCACCGCGATGATGATGCCAAGATAGCGGGCGACGGTGCTGATTGAATTGCGCGCGCCCAGATCCAGTTCGGTCTTGGGCAGGTAGGTGTCGGCCAGCCAGCGCTGCACCACCTGCATCACCCCCAGCCCGGCCAGCAGCACGCCGATGGCCAGTACGATGCGGCCCGGCTCCAGCGTCAGGTCCTTGGCGATGGGAATGCCATTGGCCAGCGACGCGAAGCGCTCCACGATCGAGCCGACATTGCCGAAGGGCGCGGCCAGTGCCAGCAGCGCGATCAGGACCACGAAGGTGCGCAGCACCGCCGACAGCAGCACGCCGGCCTGCTCCAGCCTGGAGACGCTCAGGCCGGTGCTGAGCAGGATGGTCTGGCCAACCTTGCTGTCGGCGTTCAACAGCCAGGTGCAGAAATCATCGACGAACTTGAACAGCAGGGTGGCTGCCAGCACCACGATGCTGCCGCCGATCAACTGCTGGTTCACGAACTTGGCGAAGTTCACATAGCCCAGCAGCGTGGCGATGATCGCCGCCACCACCGCGATGTTGCCAGCCACGCGCGCCAATACCAACCAACTGCTGCGGCGCACCGGCTGCTGTGCGCCGAGACCATCGGCCTGCGCTTCCAGCTTCGCTTCGGCTTCGGCCGTCTGCCGCCGGTGCAGGCGTGCCAGGGTCACCAGCATGGCCATGATCAGGCCGAGGTAGGTCAGCGCAATCACGCCATCCAGTGCCACCGTGGTCACGTCGCTGGTGCGGGTGGCACGGTCGATGGCCACCAGCACGTTGCTCAGCCAGGCCAGCGCAGCGGCACCCCAGGCGTACTTGCGCAGCTTCAGCGCGGCGGTGTCATCCAGGTTCAGCAGCCGCCAGGAGGGGCGCCTGGGCATCAGCAGGCACGCGCTGAGCGCGGCGATGAAGGCCGCAGCGAAGGTCGCCGCCACCAGGCCATCGGCCACGTTCTGCAGGCGCGGGGCGATGCCGCCAATGGCATTCAGCGAAGCCACCAGCACCACCACCGCATAGCCCGGCAGCAGGGTGCCCACCAGCAGCAGCCACATGGCCAGGCCGGAACGGCGCAGGCGGCCGTCCGGCGCGCGTTCCGAGGCGGCAAACCGGCGCCCCAGCGCGCGCAGCCACAGGCGCAGCGGGAACATCATCACCAGTGCTCCGGCCAGGCCGAGCAGCAGGGTGCCCCAGCCGTGGGTGTCGATGGCCTTGGCCAGGGTGTCACGCCCCTGTTGCGCCAACGGGCGCACGCGGGCGATGTCATCGGGAAGCTGATCGGCCACCTGCCGCCAGAGCGACGGCGACAGCGGTGAATCGACCTTGCGGCCCAGTTCCTCGCTGATCTGCGCGGAACGTTGCTTGTCGATGTCCGCACTCAACTGCTGGGCACGCACCGCGATGGCTTTGGCTTGGGCCACCGAGGCGGCCAGGGCATCGCTCTCGCGGCTGAGCGTACGTCGCTGCGCGGCCAGGTCGGGGGGCTCGGTGGTGCCCTGCGGCGCTTCACCCAGCTGGGCCAGCTGCTCTTTGAGCTGGTCCAGCTGTGGCTGCAGGGACTTTTCCAGCGCCTCGGCATCCCGCTTGGCCTTCGAGGCGTTCTCTGAAAGCGTGCCGAGTGTTTCGGTGGCTTCGGCGTCGTCACGCTTGCGGTCGATCTCCTTCAGCGCGCTGTCAATCTGTGCCAGCTGCTGCTTCGGCGTAGGCGCCTCGTTCTGCGCGAGCACCGGCGCGGACAGCAGAAGGACGGCACCCAGCAGCAGGCCCAGCCAGGGCCCGCGCATGCGGATCGATTGCAGGAAGGAAGACACGCCAGATGCACACCGGTTCGCGCGGACCACCGCGCCTGCGCGCGACTATACGGCACGACCGGTCAAGGTCGGATGCCCGGGGCGGCCCCGCCCGCAGCACCCGCCCCCGCGGTTCAGTACTTCAACCGCAGCTCCTCCACCGTCGGCTGCTGCAGCGCATACCAGTCCTGGAACTCTTCCTCGGTGATTTCGTCCGGGGCGTACACCGCCACCGGAGGCCAGTCGTGGTCGGTCGGCAGCGGCTGGCGCGGACCGGCGCGCAGGCTGTAGCTGACGCCCTCATAGTCCACCAGATCGTCGACCTGCGGCCATTGCTCGCGCGCGAACGCGGTTTCACTCTTCAACAGGATCACCTGGTACATCGGCACCTCCACTTCAGGTTGGATCGGAACACCCGGCGCTGGCGGCAGGATACCGCCGCGCCGATGACAGCGGGAATGACGCCGCGGCGACGCAATGTTCTGGACACCGCCATCGCTCCGGCTTCACCCGCTCGTGGCGAGGCCGTCGGCATCGTGGAGGCCCGTTCCCGCTGCGCCTGCCGATGACCGAACAGCTGCCACTGAAGACCGTCGCCGACCTCAAGCTGCCCCGCTACCTGGGCACCTGGTATGAGATCGCGCGCCTGCCCATGCGCCACGAGCCGGAAGGCTGCACCGATGTCTCGGCGCACTACAGCCTGCTCGACAACGGCAACGTCAGCGTCCACAACCGCTGCCGCATGGACGGCCAGGTCGAGGAGGCCAGCGGCGAAGCCTGCCCCGTCGACAACGACAGCGCGCGCCTGGAAGTGAGCTTCCTGCCCAAGGGCCTGCGCTGGCTGCCCTTCGCCAAGGGCGACTACTGGGTCATCCAGATCGCTCCGGACTACAGCGTGTCGCTGGTTGGCAGCCCCGATCGCCGCTACCTGTGGCTGCTGGCACGCGAGCCGAAGCTGGACGCCACCGTGCGGGACCATTATCTGGCCACGGCGCGGCTGCAGGGCTTCGATCTGTCCGAACTGATCCACACGCCGCACACCGGCCATCCCACCGCCTGACCCATCACCATGGACCTGAAAAGTGGCTATCCCTGGTGGGCCGTACGCAATGGCCTGATCCAGGCATTTCCCCCGCTGGAGGGCGACCTGCGCTGCGATGTGCTGGTGGTCGGCGGCGGCATCACCGGCGCACTGATCGCCGATGAGCTGTCAGGTCACGGTCACGATGTCGCCCTGATCGAGCAGCGCGACATCGGTTGGGGCAGCACCGCCGCCAGCACCGCGCTGCTGCAGTACGAGATCGACACCCATCTGCTGGAACTGGCCCAGCGCTATGGCCACGACGCGGCCACGCTGGCCTACCGGGCCTGTGCCGAGGCGATCCCGGCACTGGGCGAAGTGGCGCGTGGCCTGAAGGACGTGGACTTCCGGCGCATGGACAGCCTGTACCTGGCCAGTCGCCACCGCGACGTGCCCCGCCTCATGGCCGAGGGCCAGGCACGCCGCAGCGCCGGCCTGGACGCCCGCTGGCTGGGCCCGGAGGCGCTGGCGGAGCGCTTCGATGTGGACGCCGGCGGCGCATTGCTGACCCGGCAGGCAGCGCGGGTCGACCCTTACTGCCTCACCTATGGATTGCTGAAGCGGGTGCGCCAGCGCGGCGGCCACATTCACGATCGCACCGTGCTGCACACGCTGACGCCAGGCACACGGGGCGTAACCGCCCAGACCGAATCAGGCGCGACGATCCGCGCAGGCCACGTGGTGCTGGCGATGGGATACGCCAACCAGCGCTGGCTTTCGCAGCGCGTCGCACGCAACCGCAGCAGCTATGCCTTCATCACCGACCCTGTCGATGCCGCGGTGCTGGGCCCCCTGCAGCGCACAATGGTGTGGGAAAGCGCGCGCCCCTATCTGTACCTGCGGGCTACCGGCGACCGTCGCCTGCTGGTGGGCGGGCTGGACGATGCCATCGACATTCCGGCACGGCGCGACCGGCGGGTGGAAGGCAAGGCAGACAAGCTCATGAAGCAACTGCTGCACTGGTTCCCCAAGCTCGACCCGGTACCAGCATTCTCATGGGCCGGTACCTTCGCCGAGACCGCCGACGGATTGCCGTTCTTCGGCCCGCATGAACAGTGGGGGCCGCGCGTGCACCTGGCAATGGCCTACGGCGGCAATGGCATCACCTATTCCATGATCGGCGCACAGCTGCTGCGGGCCCGCATCGAGCGGCGCAAGCATCCGCTGGCGGAGCTGTTCGGGTTCGGGCGGCTGTGACCTGCAGCCGGGCATGGCCCGGCTCTACCCCAATCCGGCGCCGACAGGCATCATTCAAGCACGCCCTGCTAGCGTCGGCCTGTAACGCCGCGTGTGGCGTGGTCCCTGTCCGCTGGAGCGCCAAGATGATCCGCCCCCTGACCCTGCTGTTGTGCCTGGCCCTGCCCGGGACCGTGCTCGCCCAGTCCGCTGCCGGCGCCACCGCACCGCAGGCATCCGGGTTGGACCTGACATTGCCGCAGGCGCCGATGCGTTACCTCAACGATCCGACGTTGCAGCAGGACCCGCCGGGCACCTACTACGGTGACAAGAGTGGCCCGCGCGTGCACGACGATGCCCGCATCGCCGACGTGCAGGACGACAAGGTGAAGGTCTCCGGCAGTTTCACCACCGGCATCGGGTACTCCAAGCGGGGTGGCAACAGCCACTACAACGCCGCCACGCTGAATCTGAGCAAGAACTACACCACCGACGAGGGCAAGACCCGCGGGGTGAACCTCAACATCCACGTCAGCGAAGGCGAGGGCCCGGGCTTCTTCGGCCCGTATGGCGGCTACTACGGTCGCGGCCCCGGCTACTGGGACTACCCGCCGCCCTACGGCTGGTAAGCAGCGCCGGGCCATGCCCGGCGAGCGCAGCGCATGCATCAGGCCGCCGGGCATGGCCCGGCGCTGCCCGAGGCGCTCAATCCAGCCAGCCGTCGCGTTCGCTGTGCAGGATGCGGCCGTCATAGCCGCTCAGGCGCACCTCGACCTTGTGGTTGCGGGCATTGCGCGCTTCCAGCGACCAGGTGGCGCCATCGCGCTCCAGCGAGTGGATCTCGCGCAGGCCCTGCGACTGTGCCTTGGCCAGCACCTGCTCGGTCGGCAGCAGCGCGCGGCCGTTGTGCTCATCGAAGATCTCGCCGGTCTTCGGGTCCACGTAGACCTCGCTGAAGCGGCCATCGGCGCGGCTGACGTCGGCTTCCCACAGGCCGTCATCGCGTTCGATCTCGTGGATCTGGGTGTAGCCGGCCTTGCGCAGGGCCTGCTCGGCCTGGGCCATGCCCAGCGGTGCAGCGTGCGCGGCCGGAGCGATGGCCAGCACGGCGACGGTGGCGAGGGTGAGCGACTTCAGCATGGGAGTTCTCCTGTTCGTGGCCGGACCATTCCGGCAGCACCACGATGCCGCGGTCGGCTAACAGCCCCTTAGCGGCCATCGTTAGTCGGCTGTTAGTCGGCGGTGCCATGCTCGCGCCTGTCGCCATCGCCCGAGGATCCGTCACCGATGCTGGTCTCCCTGCCCCTGCTGCTGGCCCTGGCCACTCCGGGCTCCGCTGCCGGCCCTGCGCCGGACCCGGCGCAGCAGGTCGCGCGCCGCGCCGTGCAGCAGGGCCGTTACGTGCCCCTGGAACAGGTGGTGCGCGACGCGCTCAGGCGCCAGCCCGGCCAACTGCTGGAGGTGGAGTTGGACGACGCGGTGTACGAGGTGGAGATCCTGCGTGACGACGGCGCAGTGGTGGAGCTGGACTATGATGCGCGCAACGGGACGTTGTTGAAGATGGAACTGGACGACTGATGCGGATCCTGCTTGCCGAGGATGACACCGAGCTGGCCAAACGCCTGCAGCCCCTGCTGGAGCAGGCCGGCTACGTGGTCGATGTGGCCACCGATGGCCGTCGTGCGGAAGAGATCGGCCAGATCGAGGACCTGCATGCCGCGGTCGTCGATCTTGGCCTGCCCGGCCTGGATGGACTGAGCGTGATCGAGCGCTGGCGTGCCCATGGCCGCGATTTTCCGGTGCTGGTGCTGACCGCACGCAGCCGCTGGCACGACAAGCTGGCCGGCTTCGATGCAGGCGCCGATGACTACCTGACCAAACCGTTCCAGGCCGATGAACTGGTGCTGCGCCTGCGTGCCCTGATCCGCCGCAGCCGGGGCCACGCCAGCCCGCGCCTGCAGTGCGGCCCCCTGCAGCTTGACGTCAACGCCGGTCGCTTTGAACTGGACGGGCAACCGTTGCCGCTGAGTCCCCAGGAGTTCCGCGTACTGAGTTACTTCATCCATCACGCCGGCCGCGTGATCAGCCGCGACCGCCTCGGCGAACAGGTCTTCGAAGGCGGTTACGATCCGGACTCGAACGCGCTGGACGTGCTGCTTGGCCGGGTGCGGCGCAAGCTGGGCGTGGAACTGATCCATACCGTGCGTGGCCAGGGTTGGCGGCTGGCCGAGGCATGAGCGCGCGCCAGCCTTCATTGCGGCGGCGGCTGCTGCTGGTGGGGGGCATCGGCCTGGTGCTGGTGTCGGTGCTGGCCAGCGTGCTGCTGGGCGAGCTGTTCAAGCGCAGCGCGCGCGACCGTCTTGACGGCGAGTTGCAGCAGGACATGCTGACTCTGCTCGCGCAGGCGGAGATCGATCCCGACGGACAGCTGCGGCTGCGCCAGGAACCCAACGACGCGCGCTTCCAGCGTGTGTTCTCCGGCGCCTACTGGCAGATCACCGACCACAACGGCAAGGTGCTGCTGCAGTCGCGCTCGCTGTGGGACCAGACCCTGCCGGTCACAGCCACCGGCCCGGCCGAGCGCAATCTGAGCGGGCCGATGCAGCAATCGCTGCGTGCCCGTGTGCAGCAGGTACGCCTGCCACGTGCATCGCAGCCCTACATTGCGCTGGTTGCCCATGATCGCAGCGCGCTGGACGCGGACACCGCCGCCTTCCGTCAGCGCAGCGCGCTGGCGCTGGGCCTGCTGGTCGCGGCATGGCTGGCGGTGCTGGCCAGCCAGGTGCATTTCGGCCTGCGCCCACTACGCGGCCTGGGCCAGCAGCTGGAACGCATCCGCCGTGGCGATGCCGAGCGCATCGACCGCAGCCGGCTGGATCTGGAGATCGCGCCGCTGGCCGATGAGCTCGATGCCCTGCTCGATCACCACCAGCGCATGGTCGCGCGCGCGCGCAGCAGCGCCGAGGACCTGGCGCATGCGCTGAAGACGCCGCTGAGCGTGTTGGCGGCCGAAGCGGAGGGTGAAGGACGCGGCTGGCGGCGCACGGTGCACGAACAGGGCGCGCGCATGCGTGCGAGCATCGACCGCTACCTGGCCGCCGGCCTGGCCGTGGACCACCACCAGCGCAGCGATGTGGCGCCCGCGGTGGAGGCATTGTGCCGATTGATGACCCGCGTGCATGCCGGCCGCCGCATCCGCTTCCAGATGGACGTGGCACACGGGCTGGCCTTCGCCGGCGCAGCCACCGACCTGGAGGAGATGCTGGGCAACCTGCTGGACAACGCCGGCAAATGGGCCGCCAGCGAAGTACGCCTGCGGGCCCTGGCCAAACAGGACCGGCTGCATATCGAAGTGCGCGACGACGGCCCGGGGCTGGACGAAGCCAAGCTGGAGAGTGTCCTGCAGCGTGGCGTACGCCTGGACGAACGGGTGGAAGGCAGCGGCCTGGGCCTTGCGATCGCCGCGGAGATCGCCGCCAGCCACGGCGGCTCACTGCGCCTTTCCAACGAGAACCCGGGACTGCGCGCACGGCTGGAACTGCCGCTGGCCCCGACGGACGCCCCGCCTCCCCGGTAGAGCCGCCCCGGCGCTGCACGACCCGCCTCAGCGGTGATGCATCCACCAGCAGTCGATGGCGTCGAGCACGATGTGGATCACCAGGCCGATGCCCACCAGACGGGTCTTCTTCGGCACGCACAGCCCGGCGTACACCGCGATCGCCGGCGCGGTGTGCAACGGGTGGAAGCCGATGCTGCAGCGGTTCGGCGCGTAGATCGGATCGGCCAGCAGATGGTCGAGGTCGATGATCCAGCCCAGCAGCATCAGCAACCACGCCGACGCAAAGCGCTTGCGCCAGAACAGCCATGCCAGCAGGGCTGGCACGGCGGCATGCAGGAACAGGTGGAAGATCGCGCGGGCGCTCATCAGGACCGGTAGCGCCGGGCCATGCCCGGCGTGGCCGCAGGCATCAGACCAGCGGCTCGTCGGACAGGTAGGTGTAGCCGGTCAGGCCCGCCTCCAGCGCCTGCGACAGTTCCTGCGCACGCTCCGGCGACAGCCCGGCGGCAGCCACGCGCTGGGCATAGGCCGCGCGCAGGTCGTCCAGCCGGTAGCCCACGTAGTCCAGCATCACGTCGGTGGTGTCGCCACGACGCTGCTGGGTGATCGCGTAGCCGTCCGCATCGGCCACCACTTCCACCGCGTCGGTGTCACCGAACAGATTGTGGATGTCGCCCAGGATCTCCTGGTAGGCACCGACCATGAAGAAGCCGATGCGGTAGCTCTCGCCGTGCTTGATCGCGTGCAGCGGCAGCGAACTGTCCAGGCTCTCGTTCTCGACATAGGTCTTGACCATGCCGTCCGAGTCGCAGGTCATGTCGGCAATGATGCCGCGACGGTCCGGCACTTCGTCCAGCCGCTCGATCGGCACGATCGGGAACACCTGGTCGATGGCCCACGCGTCGGGAATCGATTCGAACACGCTGAAGTTGACGAAGTACTTGTCGACCAGGCGCTCGTTCAGTTCATCCAGCGCCGGACGGTGGCTCTTCTCGTCATAGCTCAGGCGCGCACGCACGCCGTGGGCGATGGCGTAGAACAGGTCGTCGATGCGCGCACGCTGCGGCAGGTCGATCTGGCCCAGCGCGTAGCTGGACAGGCCTTCGGCATGGAAGTGCTGCGCCTCCTGGAACAGTTCCACCGCCGGGCGCACGTCCAGTTCCTCGTGGATCTCGCGCAGATGACGGATCGAAGCCGGCTCGTCATCGTGCTGGTCCGGCACGCGGCCTTCCTGCGCCTGTTCCACTTCGGACACATTCGCGATCAGCACTGCATGGTGCGCGGTCATCGCACGGCCGCACTCGGTAACGATGCGCGGGGGGGGCAGGCCGTGCTCTTCGCAGGCGTTGGCCAGCGGCTGCACGATGTTGCTGGCATACGAATTCAAGCCGTAGTTGATCGAGCAGAAGCTGCGCGACCGGGTGCCTTCGTAATCCACGCCCAGGCCGCCGCCCACGTCCACATGGGTGATCTTCGCGCCCAGCTGCGACAGTTCAACGAAGTAGCGGGTGGCTTCGCGCATGCCGTTGGCGATGTCGCGCACGTTGGAGATCTGCGAGCCCATATGGAAGTGCAGCAGGCTCAGGCAATCGGCGTACTCGGTATCGCGCAGCGACTTCCACAGGTCCAGCAGCTGGCGCGGGGACAGGCCGAACTTGGCCTTGTCGCCCCCGCTGTTCTGCCACTTGCCGGCGCCCAGCGACGCCAGCCGCATGCGCACGCCCAGGCCGGGCTTCACGTCCAGCGCCTTGGACTCTTCCAGCACCAGCTTCAGCTCGGACGGCTTCTCGATGACGATGAAGGTCTGCAGGCCCAGCTTGCGACCGATCAGGGCCAGGCGGATGTACTCACGGTCCTTGTAGCCGTTGCAGACGATCAGGCCGCCCGGGCGCGACAGTGCCAGCACCGCCATCAGCTCCGGCTTGCTGCCCGCTTCCAGGCCGAAGCCCTCGCCGTGGTGGCTGGCCAGGGTACCGGCCACGCCGCGGTGCTGGTTGACCTTGATCGGGTACACCGCGGTGTAACCACCCGCGTAATCCCAGTCCTGCTGGGCCTGGGCGAATGCCGCCTGCAGCTTGCCCAGGCGCTGGCCGAGGATGTCCGGGAAGCGCACCAGCAGTGGCAGCTTGGCGCCCGCCTCGCGGGCGGCGTCCACCACCTTGGGCAGCGACACCACCGGGCCGTCCGCCCCGGTCGGTCTCACCACCATGTGCCCGGCCTGATCCACGTCGAAGTAACCATCCGCCCAATGCGGGATCGAGTAGGTCTTGCGGGCTTGGTCGAGGGACCAATCGGTCATTTCAGTCGGCCTTGTTGGCAATAAAAGGGGGGGCATGATAACGCCTATATGCCCACAGGTTCGTTATCATGCGCGCCCGCGCCCGTGACCCGGCTCCTGCCGGACCTGAACAGGCCGATCCGTCCGGATGTGGCTTGCGCCACGCGGCCCCGTGCCGCCAACCCGGCTCTACCCCCTCCGAACAGGACCCCAGAAGGACACGTCCCATGACTGACAGCAACAACTGGTACATCGAGCATTTCGAGCGCACCGGCTCGGCCATCGGCTACCGCATCACCGGCAAGCTGGACGAGGTGCAGTCGCCCTTCCAGAAGATCGAGATCTTCCAGACCACCGACTGGGGCAACCTGATGACCATCGATGGCGCCATCATGCTGACCAGCAAGGACAACTTCTTCTATCACGAGATGATCAGCCACCCGGTGCTGTTCACCCACGCCGCCCCCAAGCGCGTGGTGATCATCGGTGGCGGCGACTGCGGCACCCTGCGCGAAGTGCTCAAGCACAAGGGCGTGGAGAGCGTGACCCAGTGCGACATCGACGAGCAGGTCACGGTGATGGCGCGCAAGCACTTCCCGGAGCTGTGCGACTCCAACGACGATCCGCGCGCCGAACTGCTGTTCGACGACGGTGTGGCCTACATGGCCAACTGCCCGGCCGGCAGCGTGGACGTGGTGATCGTGGACTCCACCGACCCGGTCGGCCCGGGCGAAGGCCTGTTCAACAAGGCCTTCTACGAGAGCTGCTTCAAGGCGCTGAAGGACGATGGCATCCTGGTTCAGCAGTCCGAATCGCCGCTGATGCAGCTGGAACTGATCAACGAGATGCGTACCGAGATGGGCAAGGCCGGCTTCGGTTCGTTCAAGACCCTGCCGTTCCCGCAGCCGTGCTACCCGACCGGCTGGTGGAGCGTGACCATGGCGCGCAAGGGCGACAGCAGCTTCGACTTCCGCCAGGCCGATTCGGCCGCCAAGACCTTCACGACCCTGTACTACACCGCCGCGCTGCACACCGGCGTGCTGGTGACCCCGCCGTTCGTGCAGGCGGCACTGAAGAGCTGATCCAACAAAAAACCCGCGCTGGCAGCAGCGCGGGTTTTTCATTTGCAGGCAACGCCGGGCGATGCCCGGCGTTTCGCTTACAGCGCCCAGATTCCGGCAATCACCGCCGCCACCAGGCCCCACTTGATGACCTGGTAGGCCACCACGCTGCGCTCGCGCAGCGCCTTGGCCTTCAGGCGCACCTTGTACAGGCTGCCGAATGCCTTGTTGACACCCCCGGTCGGATCACCTGGCAGGTTCGGCGAAGCGCCACCGGCCAGCAGCGTGGCGGCCACCGCACGGTTGAACAGGCCCGGCAGGCCGAAGCGCAGCGGGCGCGCGATGTCGCAGAACAGGATCACTCGGTCCTGCTCGGTCTCGTTATGCGCGTGGTGGATGTAGGTTTCGTCGAACATCATCCACTCGCCGTCGCGCCAGCTCTTCCGGATGCCGTCCACTTCGATGTAGCAGGCATCATCGTTGGGGGTGCTCAGGCCCAGGTGCAGGCGCAGCGAACCGGCGAACGGATCGCGGTGCGGACGCAGCTCGCTGCCCGGCGGCAGCTGCGCGAACATCGCTGCGCGAACATCCGGAATCGACTCGATCAGGGCCACGGTCTTCGGGCACAGCGTCTTCGCCGACGGGTGCGAGGGGCCGTACCAGCGCAGGTAGAAGCGCTTCCAGCCACGGCGGAAGAACGAGTTGAAGCCCGCATCGTTGAAACTGCTGGACGCAGCGATCTTCTGCGCATCGCGCAGCGCCAGCGCCTCGTCACGGATCATCTGCCAGTTCTGGCGCAGGGGTTCCAGCTGCGGGAACTCCTTGCCCGGGTCCAGAAACGGCGTGGTCGGCACCTTCGAGAACATGTACATGACCACGTTGATCGGAGCCATGAAACTGGAGTGGTCCAGCAGCTGGCGCGACCAGCGCGCGCGGACCCTGCCACGGAAGTGGATGTACAGCACGCAGGCCACGAACAGCACTGCCAGTACGATCTTGATCATCAAAAACTTTCCTCCGGCGGCAGCCGGAACGGGAATCAGGGGGCGATGCACGGCGCAGGCGGCCGGCATCGGTGGCAACGCGGCAGGGGACGGGGACGTGCCGGAACGGGGCGGCCGCCGATGTCGCGGATGAACAGCTTATGGTCGGCAGGCCGTGCGCCGGGGTCAAGCCACACGTGCGCCATGTTCAGCGACGCTTGGCTGAACGGGTGGATTTCTTCTTCAACTTATTGATTTTCAATGCCCCAAACCGGAGAGTGAGACGAAATTGTCCGCCCGTGCGCGACGAACTGTTCCAGCCACGGCCCCGACATTTCTCCGACAGAACGTGGATTAGCGAACTTGCCGGTACTAAAATTGACTTAACGAAAGTTTAGCCAGTTTCCCCCGCCTCACCGGTTCGCTTGACGCTTCAGCGCCGCCCACCGGGTCGTCCGAGACCCCGCCATGCCCCTTCCTGCCTCCCCCTGCCAGACCTGCGGCGATGACGCCACCACGCCCCTGCTGCTCAAGCGTGGCGAACGCCTGCTGGCTCCCGATGTCTATCGCACCTGCCTGGATGGCCGCGAGGCCGTCATCAAGGACTACTCCCGCTATCGCGGCACGCCGCTGTCGCTGGTCGCACGCCTGATGGTGCGCCGTGAAGCGCGCATGCTGCAGCGCCTGGGCGGCTGGAAGCACGCGCCGGCGCTGCTGGGAACACTGGGAGGCCTGGCACTGGGCATGGAGTTCATTCCCGGCCAGACCCTCAGCACCGCCCAGGCAGTCGGCAATGAAGTGTTCGAGCAGCTGCAGCACGCACTCAGCCGCCTGCATGCGGCCGGCATCACCCATAACGATCTGCACGGCACCAACGTGGTGGTCAGCGGCGGCGTACCGGTGCTGCTGGACTTCACCTCGGCCTGGCGCGCACCGCGCTGGCTGCGCCGCAACCCGCTGACCCGGCAGATGCGCCGCAGCGACATGAAGAACCTGCTGAAGATCCGCCAGCGCGTGACCGGGCAGGCGCCCAGCGCCACCCAGGCCGCCCTGGTGGCCGACCCCGGCTGGGTGGCCGCAGTGCGCCAGGGCTGGAAGCGGTTCTATAAGTGGGCGAAGCGCCGGTAAGCGTCGCTCCGCTCACCGCTTTACCGCTCCTTGTAGAGCCGAGCCCATGCTCGGCTGCTCTTTGTAGAGTCGAGCAAGCTCGACTCTACATAACGGCGGAACGGCAGCCGAGCATCGGCTCGGCTCTACAACATCCCGCCGGACGGCTTACAGCGCGTCTGCGTCCAGCTCGCCGGTGCGGATACGCACCACGCTGCCCAGGTCATACACGAATACCTTGCCGTCGCCGATCTTGCCGGTACCGGCCGCCTTGACGATGGCTTCCACCACCGCCTCCACCTGGTCATCGGTCACGGCCACTTCCAGCTTCACCTTCGGCAGGAAGTCGACCACGTACTCGGCGCCACGGTACAGCTCGGTATGCCCCTTCTGGCGGCCGAAGCCCTTGACCTCCGTCACCGTGATGCCGGTGACGCCACGCTCGGCCAGCGCTTCGCGCACGTCGTCGAGCTTGAACGGCTTGATCACCGCCATGACCATCTTCATCGTCGATCTCCTGTCTTCCGGCGTGGAGGATAGCGCCTGAACGCGCCCGGTGCGACGCCGCGGCTGCCTGTCCGGGCAGCGCGCGCCGGCAGTATCCTTGTGGCTGAACGGCCTGCCCCCGCCGGATGCGCGGGCGCCACCCCCCGAGCACCCCAAGATCCACCTGAACCAAAACGATGCCCACCCCCCCCCCCACAGCCCCCAGGTGCCGCCCCGCCAGCGCGAATCCCCCGACGAACAG